>JBHWRK010000075.1:0-6611 GCA_043426715.1 Trueperella sp.
CGGAAATGATTGCGACGAGGCTCTTGGCCTTCATTCTTCCTCCCTAACTCGTGGGAGGGCCCGAACATTCGCACACGGGACCGCCGTGGCAATGTTTGGGGAGAGATGCTCGACTTCCTTCGCCGGTCCTAACCGAATCAGGTTCGAGGGTCTGCGATCCGTTCGCACTCTCAGCGCTGGCGCGCTCCCCTGTCGTGCCTTGAACTATATCGGTGGGAATGGGGTCCTGCAAAACTTTGTACGTTGCGCGCTCAACGCGACTCTCTTAAAAAATCCCCTCCGAATGTCCCGAGTAAAACAATTCGTGGGCAGACCAGCGCGTAGATACTCGGATATCGTGGGGACAACATTGGCCAGTCAAGCGAAAAGCCTGGAGGGGTAACCCGTGGAACTCTACCGTTGACGTTCCTTTGGGCCTTCCCTCCAGGCTCGGCACTCTTACAAGTGCGGGGCTACTTTACTCTCCGTACCACTCCGCGGCCTTGCGCTTGAGCAACGTGGTAACCGTCGCGTGAACGATGGCGGTGATGGCAGTGAAGAGGATGATCTCCTTGAGCGGCAGTTTTTCCATCTCATCTTCATCGCTGGGCTTCGGCTTACCAAGTCCTTTTTCCCAAACCTGGCCCGTCACCATATTTGCGGCTGCGGCCGCAGCACTCGTGGCGCCCATGCTGATGAGTTTCCAACCGATATTCATATTCCCTCCAAAGGTTTGACCGCCTCCATTATCGCCACCAATCGCGCACATGTCATCACACAATCGCTGATTGGGTGCGAGTTCCGCCGCCGAAGAAATTAAGCGCCGATGGCGGCACGCCTACCGCTCCGCTCGTATCGGCGCTCGCGAGCGCGAACTGTCAAGAACTCTGGTCTGTTCGTCGCGGCCACGTTCTCTTCACCAAGCTGGTTTAGGCATCGCCGCCACGTTCGATATCTTCTCCGAGTTCGTCCAGCACAATCTGGCTGCGGTCGATGCGGTCCGTACGGTATCCGGAGCGCGCCATCAAATGTGCCGAAATCGGCGAGGTGACTAGCTGGAGCCCGATCACGAGCATCATCGTCCACGTCATCGACGCCTCGCGTACCATGAGTGACACCCCAACCATGAGCATGATCAGCGAGAACACCTGTGGCTTGGTGGCCACGTGCTGGCGTGCCAGCAGGTCGTTGTACCGGAACGCACCGATTGCTGCGACAAGCGTGAAGATCGATCCTGCCAAGATGAAGGAGATTCCGAGGACGTCGGCTATCGTTTCCCAATTCACGGCTCTCTCCTTTCCGCTGCGGTCGCACCATCGTGTTTCGGACCCGTCTCCATCACGTCGTCCGTATCCACATTGGTGCCGGAGAAATCAACAGCATCCGGATCGTATTCGTCCACTCCACCATCTACACCTTGGTCGCCGCCCTCAACGTATTCGTCAATACCGCGAACCGCAGAGTCGTCATCTGGGTAGACAATCATCGGCTCATCTGGCCCATGTTTTGCTTGTCCGGACGGAATCTTTGCATCCGAATCACGTGGCGTAATGAAGCGGGCGAAGGTCATAGAACCCACGAAACCGACCAGCGCCAGCACGATAAACAGGGCCAACAGATCCGATCGTCGGGTGAGTGCCGCGAGCAACGACACGGCACCGATGAGGATCGAGGAAACCATGTCCACCGACACCATGCGATCCAACGAGGTCGGACCCTTGACGGCACGCGCCGTCACAAGAAGCGCGGAAATAAAGAGCATAATCATGCAGGCGGTAAGTATGTAAATCATTCGTCCACCTCCGCCTGCAGAACGTTACCGGCGATCCGCTGAGTACGTTCGCGGCGTTCCTCGCGCCGCGCCTCTTGGGCACGTGCGACTTCTTCCGCCGACGACACGTCCGGCTGGATTGGTTTACCCGTGGCCGGAGCATACGGGGTGGGCAGACGGCCGGAACGAGGCAGAGAGCCCGGCACGTAACCGGCATCGACGAGCTCGTCGTGTGAGGCGAAGGCCCGAAGGACGCGCTCCTCGAGTTCCATGACCGTCTTGTGAATGCCTTCGATGCCACCCGCAAGCCGCGTGTCGAACACGTGCACATAGATCGTGCCGGTCACGCGGTGGGCTTCAACGACGACGGAGCCCGGCACGAGCGCAGTCATTCCAGAAATCATCGCGAGATACACGTCCGAGTGCGAGCGTAGGTGGATGCGAATGATAGCTGCCTGGGGCTGGCCACCAGTGAGAATGAACTTTGCCTGTTGGAAGGTGGACATGATGATGTCCCACAGAAAACGCAACGCCAAATGGGCGACGCCGATCGGGCGGAAACGTCCGTCGAATGGAGTGACCGGAAATGGCGCAACCGTAGTTACAAGTAGCGCCACCAGCAGCCCGCCCAAAAAGTTACCCGCCGTAAGGTCTCCCCACAGGAGCACCCACACGAACATGAGCCATAGGAGCATGCCCGCGGATGCGTGCGGGAATCGCCCTGGCCTGCGAGTGGCGCGATGGATAGCGCGCGCCGACTTACTGAAACGCGATCTAGCCATTGTCGCTCCCTCCAATCCCCTCTTCACCAGGTGTCGGTGCCCATCCGGGATCGTCAGTATCGTTCACTCGTGGAAGATCGTCGCCCGGCACGCGGGGGCTCTCGCCCGTTCCGCGGCCGTCCTCCGGAAGCACCGAGACGATGTACGGGCTGCGGGCCTTCAGCTCTAGCGCCGCGCCCTCCGTAAACTGGTTGATCGGTCCGGCCCACAGCGAGATGAACAGCGACACGCCCACGAGGCCACCGGCCGCGGCCGTCATACCCCACGGGATCGGTTTGGCCGGAAGCGGTTCGGGGGCGGTCTGCCAGAACGCCATGTTCCATGCGCGCGAGACCGCATACAGCGTCAGTAGCGAAGAAATAATGCCCGCACCAATGAGCACCCAATCGATCCAGATCATGCGATTAATCGACGCCTGAATAAGGCCGACCTTTCCAAAGAAGCCTGAGCCCGGAGGGATTCCCGCAAGGTTGAGCGCCGGCACAATGTACAGCGCAGCCAGTAACGGCGCCAGCTTCGCCAAAGATCCAAGTCGCACGAGCGACGTCGTTCCTCCTCGCCGTTCCACCAGCCCCACCACTAAGAACAGAGCCGTCTGGACGGTGATGTGGTGGACGGCGTAGTAGATCGTGGCGCTAAGACCCGTCACCGTGGCGATGGAGATGCCCCAGATCATGTAGCCGATGTGCGATACGAGGGTGAAGGAGAGCAAACGTTTGATGTCTTGCTGCGCCACCGCGCCCAAGATGCCCATGATCATCGTGGCCACGGCGATGAGCCCAAGAACGATCGTCAACCGGTTGTTTGGGAAGAGCAGGGTCTGCGTTCGGATGATCGTGTACACGCCAACCTTGGTCAGCAGGCCGGCGAACACAGCCGTGACAGGCGCGGGAGCCGTTGGATAGGAATCTGGAAGCCAGGCCGACAACGGGAAGACTGCCGCCTTAATTCCGAATCCAACAAGGAGCATGGCCTGAATGATCAGGCGCACGTTCGGGTCGATCTCCGGTAGACGTAGCGCGAGATGTGCGAGGTTAACGGTTCCTGCCGCCGCATATGCGAGGGCAATGCCGATCAAAAAGATCGTCGAGGACACCAGCGACACCACCACGTAGATCGTGCCCGATCGGATCCGATCTCGCGTTCCGCCTAGCGTGATGAGCACGAACGACGCCACGAGCAACAGCTCAAAGCCAACGTAAATATTGAACAGATCGCCTGAGAGGAATGCGTTCGACACGCCCGCGCTTAATAACAAGAACGCCGGATGGTAGACCGCGATCGGTGCGTCCTCGTCGCCGTCGGCGGCACCTTGGGCAAGCGAATACAACAAAACAGTGAGCGTCACGGTCACGGAGGTCAGCAACATAATCGACGAGAGGCGGTCGGCTACGAGAGAGATCCCGACGGGCGCAGCCCACGAGGCCACGTCAAGTACCACCGGCCCGCTCGTCGACTTGTGCAGCAGAAACGCTGCCACTATCCAGACGATGCCGAGCACCGAGGCGGAGAGCCAACCTTGCAGGCGCCGCACGGACGCGAACGCAAGCGAGAGACCCGCCCCGAAAATCGGGAGCGCAACGGGAAGCGCCACTAGGAATGTCCAGGTCACCTGGTTGCCTCCCTCTCACTCGGTTTGTCATGGCCGAGATCGATGTCGCCTGCCAGCTCGTCGTCATCGTCTTCGGTTTCGTCATGGACTTCCGAGGCGTCTGCGGCCAAATCAGCAGGGCCGTCGGCACGTGCGTCAAATTCTTGCTCAGCTTCGCGCTTGGCAATTCTGCGATCTTCAAGATCGTCTTGGACCTCGTCATTGCCATTGAGCTGCCACGACCTGTAGGCGATCGCCAACAAGAACGCGGTGGTCGCAAGGCCGATCACGATCGCCGTCAACATCATGGCCTGGACGAGCGGGTCAGACATGTCCTTCGGGTCCGCGGAGCCCACGATTGGAGGTTCACCCGAGCGTCCACCTGCGATGAGAAACAAGATGTTCACACCGTTCGTGATCGCTGACATACCCAAAATAATGCGCGAGAGAGAGCGCTCGAGAACAAGGTAGATTCCCACCGCGGTAAGAAATCCGGCGAGGACTGCTAATGCAACTGAAGATGTCATTGGTCCACGTCCTCCACTGTGATGGCCCGCATCGTGCTGGTTGTCTCCGGATCGGTTGCTACGGTAGTCAAGCCTGTCTTTGGATCCACGGTTTCCTGTTCGACGACGGCGGGTTGCGGCTCTGGTTCAACGACGTCGCCCTCGCGGCGTGCGTCCAGCCGGCTACTTGCCACGTGGCCCTCGTGCGGTGCGGGCGTGGTCGGATCCTGCGCGGCGGCAGTGCCAGCATCGTCAGCTGCCCCCTCAGTGGCGTGGGTACCGACAAGGGCGTGATCGCTATCGACACCGTCCTCGTCTCCGAGTGCGTCGAGATGTTCTTGCTGTTCCTCCGCGTCGAATGTGCGAGCCGCCTGCGCATCCTTGCTGGCCCTGCGCCTGTCTTCTGAAGGGCTAATCTCAAAATCGTCGTCGTCAAGATTCTCAATTTCGCCGTGGCGATCAATTTCCGCGCCAAGCGAGCGCAAAATGTCAAGAATCAAACCGACCACCACAAGGTAGACGCCGATGTCGAAGAACACGGCGGTGGCAATCGCGACTTCCCCGAATCCCCAGATGGTCACGACGATCTTCGCGGACTGCAGGATCGTGCCGCCCATAAGAACTGGGGTAAGCGCTGACATGCCCGCTACAGCTAGGCCTGTTCCCATGAGGTGTCCGGGATGGAGCGGGATCGCTGCGCCAAGCTCAAAGCGGCCACCTGCCACATAGCGTAGGACGAGCGCGATACCGGCGAGCAGGCCGCCCGCGAAACCGCCGCCCGGAGCGTTGTGGCCGGAGAAGAGGAAGAAGACCGACACGACCAGGATCGTGTGGAATGTCAGGCGGGTGCCGACTTCCAAGATCACAGATCGGCGCCAGAAGGAGAGTTGGTCCGTACCCTCGAGCCAGCGTCTGTTGCGTCCGGATGAGGTGACGGCTGCCTCGATAGCGCTCGTGCGTTGACGAACCCATGCGTCGGGATCCGTCTCGCGTGCGGGACGCCAGAGCTGGCCAGCGACGTTTGTGCGAGGTGATTGCAGGTTGCGGAAGCGGTCGATACGGCCACCTCGATCGCGAATGAACAGCAGCGAGGAGATGCCGATGGCCGCTGCCACAACCACCGAGATCTCACCCATCGTGTCCCATGCTCGGATATCCACAAGTGTCACATTGACGATGTTCTTTCCGTAGCCATACTGGTAGGCCTCGTCGTGGAAGAAGATCGAAATCGGGTCGTGGACACGGGCTGCACCAGCATAGATTCCAAGGGCTGCGGTCATGACGCCAAAGAGGGCGGCCAGTGCGATGCGCCACCAGCGTGAGATGCGAAGCGGGCGGTTCGAGAAGTACTGCGGAAGGCGGCGAAGAACGAGGATAAAGACCACGAGGGTCATCGTTTCGACGAGTGCCTGGGTAACTGCAAGGTCCGGGGCGCCATATAGCTCGTACGTGAGCGCAACGCCATAACCCGAGATTCCCATGAGGAGGATGGCCTTCATGCGATGGCGTGCGCGCGCAGCGAGGAACGCCGCGATCACGGTCACGATGACGACGAGCAGTTGGGCCGCTGAATCGAAGTAGCGCACCTCCGGCCTGAGACGAATGGTGCCGAACACAAGTGCAAGCAACACTGCCGTGACCGTGAACGTGAAGATCGTTGAAAGGTAGGCGGGCAAGGAACCGCGCTGGGTGGATGCCGTGGCTCGGCCGGAGAGCCAATCCAAACCGTCGAGTATCCGCTGGTAGGTGGCGTCTGCGGCAATCGGGAACGTGTACTGGTCAGCGATGCGTTCGAAGGAGTTACGCGTAGCGAAGATGCCCGCTCCGGCTGCGAGGATGCCAAGCGTTACGAAGAACGGTGCGCCAACGCCCGGCCAGGCCACAAGGTGACCAGAATCGCCGGCGATCTGCTGGGCGTGCGGCAACAAAATGGCGTCGAGCCAATGCGCACCCAGCCCGAAGATCAGACCGCCAATCGCGAG
>JBHWRK010000076.1:0-8522 GCA_043426715.1 Trueperella sp.
AGAGTTTGCTTGATATAGTTCCATTCGTTGCCGTTCGGCATATGGTGCCTGTAGCTCAGGGGTAGAGCACCTGGTTGTGGTCCAGGACGTCGCGGGTTCAAATCCCGTCAGGCACCCCATTCTTTTCATGTAACCCCACAGTTACGTGAAGGGAGAGCGGATCTTCGGATCCGCTTTTTTATTGCCGTCGCAACGTGTGGGTTGGTAGAGAAAGCGACGATCTGCGGCGACTTTCTGGCCGATGTGTGTTGAAATAGCACCATGAGTGAGACTCCGAATGCGGCAGCCTCCCCGGCCCCGGATCAGCAGACGATTGATACGAACGCAGACGTGGCGACCTTTCTAGTGTCTCCAGCAGCGAAACCAATAATCGCGGCCGCGGCGGAATCGTTCGGATGGACGCTCATTGATTACAAGGCGGACAGGCCATTTCTGCGTCCGGGAGCAGGCGTTTCGGTTGGATATTTCGTCAATGCGCGTACCACGGATAAGGATTTCAGCACGTACCTCACAGCCTCAACTGAAAAGGTCGATACCTCCGATACCGTCCTAACATTTGCTGATCCTTCAGGCATGGTGGCCGACCCGATTCACGTGTGGCAGTTCCCCAATGATCCCTCTTTACCCGGGCTGCCACAGGCAACTCACGCGGGATATATGAGCGAATGCCTCGGCATTGCGGAGCTGACTGCTGATGTAGTCGTGTATCGCCCCACTCGCCGCGCCGTGATCGAATACAAACAGGACGATATATCGGTAGCGTTTGGCAAGGTTCTCCACCCGCAGACCGGAACTGAACTCGTGCGCCGTACGAACGCAGTGGCAGAGGGCGACGCGCCGATCCCCAGAATTATTTACTCAACGGACACCGGCGTGGTCATTTCGGAAACTGCGCGCGGGCATTCATTTTCTAATGAGATCGCCTTCCGCCCCGACGAGGCGATACCGAAGATCAAGGAGTTTGAGCGCATCCTCGATTCACTCGGGCCGGCGGTAGCCGCGCTTGACGAACACTCCTCGTGGGCAAAACGTATCCGTCACTATGCGAAGACGGCCCGCGAGATCCTGCCGAACTACGCGCAGGACATTAACCGGGTCACCGATCTCGTCACGGAGATTATTAACGATGATTTTGGCGGGCCGGACGTAGCGACCCACGGCGATTTCTTCGAAGCCAACATATTGATCGACAATGACGGACAGCTCACCTTGATCGACCTCGATCACGCCGGTCCTGGCAAACGTAACGACGACTGGGGGTGCCTCCTCGCCCACGTGTCCGTGTTGCCGTTCCTCACTGAATCGGAGTGGGTGGAGGCTGATCCGGATGAGCCATATCGCGAGCGCCTTGAAAACCTCAATCCCGGCGGCATGCGGTGTTCGTTCTACCCACGCTCTGAGGAAGTGCTCGAAGAATGGTGCACCTACCTCGAAACGCGTACGAACCCGTACGATCTTTACGCTCGAACGACGGCGGTTGCACTATCCATGGCATCGAACTCTGATGTCAACAGTTCGCCGCGTGAAGCCGAGGCTCGGATGAGGCGCGTGCTGTGGTGGGAAGAGCGCACGAGGTCATGGGCACCGGGTGCTCACGAGCACCCCGAGCGCACCCCGCGAGAGTTTTAAGGGCCCAAGTACTCAGGTGTTGTGAAGCGGAGCACGAGTGTGTTGGCCTGAGTGGAAGGGGCTGGTGTGTGGTCAGACCGTCACCGCCTGTGGCATGGAGTATTCGGCTGGAAACGGTGCACGTACCGCTTGGCACCAAGCGCCACATTTTTCTGCCCGTCATTTGCGTTAACGGTTTGGTTCTTTAAGGGAGCAGACAAATCCACATCGCACAGCGTGATACGGAAGCGAACTCGCGCGCGGAAAGGTTCGGCCACCTAGCAGCGTCGGGGTCCAGGGCGCACTCTCATTGGGCACAGTCTCATTGTGTGTGCCAATTGCGAGGTTGATTAGCGATCTTCGAGAGCTTTGCCAGCTTCCTCGGCGCGGGTGCGCGTCAAATCGTCGCTCACAGTCTTGGCGATTTCGCGCGACTCCTCAGACGTCGGCCCCTCGCCGTCCGGCATGAGGGACGCTCGGTAATAGCGCAATTCGTCGATCGAATCGTAGATGTCACCAAGCGCCGTGTGGTTGCCCGTCTTCTCGGGCGCCGCGAAGTACGTACGCGGGTACCAGCGCTTAGCAAGCTCCTTGATCGAGGAGACGTCAATGATGCGGTAGTGCAAGTGGGCATCGAGGTCAGGCATGTCTCGTGCAATAAAGGTCCGATCGGTTCCCACCGAATTGCCGCCGAGCGGCGCCTTGCGAGCCTCGGGAACGAAACGCTTGATGTACTCGAGAACCTGCGCTTCGGCGTCGTCAACCTCTACGCCGTCGTCCCACTGCTCGATAAGGCCGGTGGTCGTATGCATGTCGCGTACGAACGGAACCATTTGCTCAACCGATTCCGGTGTGGGTTTGATGACGATCGACAGGCCATCGTCGAGCGGATTCAGCTCCGCGTCAGTGACGACGACGGCGATCTCCACGAGCGAGTCAACCGCCAGATCGAGACCGGTCATTTCACAGTCAATCCAGATAATGGGCATGGTTTTGGCAGAAAAAGTACTCACGGACAAATCTTACATGACAGCTCATTGGCTGAGTTGAGTGCCCCCAGCAGGACTCGAACCTGCGACACATGGCTTAGAAGGCCACTGCTCTATCCGCTGAGCTATGGGGGCGTGCAAGCAAATATTACCGCCCGCGCACTCAAACGGGCCAATCACCGCGGACCACATCGAAATTGGTGACGATTTGCGACACAATAGGGGCGTGAGTACTCAATCTTTTTCCCGTGCACGCCTTGCAGGCCTCGTGTCTCGAACGCTCGAGGCACTTCATAATGCCCACCTGCCGCTCGACATGCCGGGATCACGTGAGCTTTCACTCTCGCGTCAACAGCTCATCACTCAGCTGGAAAGCCGAATTCTGCCGCATCTCGAAGCCACGGATTTGCCGGCTGTTATCGTATTTGGTGGCTCGTCAGGAGCGGGTAAGTCGACTCTTGTGAATTCGCTGGTGAAGCAAGAGATTTCGCCGGCATCAGTGTTGCGGCCGACCACCCGCACGCCCGTCATGATCATGCACCCGGATGACTACCCGAAGATGATGGGGCACGCCCTGTCGCGAATGGGTAAGTACGAGGTGGTTGATTCGGCGATCGCGGGCGTGGTGCTCGTGGATGCGCCGGATCTGGATTCGGTGGATGATTCGAACCGCGCACTATCCTCGAGGCTCATAGATACGGCGGATCTGTGGGTATTCGTGACGACGGCATCCAGGTATGGTGACGCCGTCGCATGGGATACGCTCCAGCAGGCCAATCAGCGCGGCGTGACGTGCGCAGTTGTTCTCGACCGCGTGCCCGAGAGTGCGCTGGGTACCGTGCGGCGGGATCTGGCTCACCGGATGAACGAGATGGGCTTGGCCGAAAGTCCATTGTTTATTGTTCCGGACGCCGGGGCCCATTCGGGTTTATTGCCCGAGGAGTATGTACGCGAGTTGCGTGAATGGCTCGAGATCGTGGCGAAGACGAAGGCCGGCGATTCGCTCGTGGATCGTACGACGAACGCCACATTGCCGCAGTTGCGGACGGATCTTCTGTTTTTGGCCGATGCTGTCGAGGCGCAAGTTAATGCGCTGACCGATCTCAAGGACAAAGCCTTCGAGGGGGCCCAAGAGCCCATCGACAAGCTGGCAACGAATATCGGACATGGTCGTTTCGGTCAGGGCGCTCCGACCACGTCGTGGCTGTCCCTCGCCTCGACGGGGGGCCCACTCGCCGGCATGGTTGCTGGTCGAAAGCCCGGGCTATTCGAACGCCGATCGGGCACTCGCGATCGGGCGATGACCACGATTTTTGACGCAATTTTGACGTCGGCGCGCGTGGCGTTAACACAGGGCCTCACCGCCGCGCAGGCGAACGTCAACGAAGCGTGGCGGAACGACGCTGTCAATACAGAAGAGTTCCTCAAGCAGGCGAACGCAAATCTGGACATCGACGCGATAGTCGATAGGGCACTGAACGGATGGAAGGCGGACATCGCGAAGAAGCGGGTAGAGCCGAATCCGTGGTTGGGCGCGGCTGGGTGGGCCTCGCTGCTGGGGGTGGCGGCAGGCGGAATTTCGGGTGCTCGTAAGGTGGCCGAATCTCTCGACGCGAAGGATCTCGTGCTTGAGGCTCGCGACGATCTCGCAACTCGGGTCCGAGGAGCGTTGGACGAGCTCGCAGGCGTGTATACCGACGTCGTGAATACCGTGGATGTGGGCGATGCCGCAACGCTACGTGTGCGCGCAAGCGAATTGTTTAATAGATAGGACGGCAATGCAGGAAAGTTCGAACGAAGTCATAGGTCGGCTCAAGGCCCTGCAACGTGCGGTGGGTGCGGGTGGTCGATTTTTCGATCCCTACGTGGCCTCACGAGCGCAGGATGACCTGCGTCGCGCCCAAGAGCGGATGCGGTTGGGCACTGAAGCCACGGTCGCTGCTCTTGTAGGTGGAACGGGTTCGGGCAAGTCGACGATGTTTAATGCCATCACCAAACTGGACTTCGCGGACTCTGGAGATATTCGCCCAACGACAGAGCGAGCAGCGGCGTGTACGTTCGACGTGGATGCCGATGCGCTACTGGACTATCTCGAAGTTGACGAGGACCGGCGGATCGAGCACTCGTCGATTCTGACTGCGGGCAAGGACAAATTGGATGGCCTCGTGCTGTTGGACTTGCCGGACCATGATTCTGTGGAACTCGCGCACTCGGCACAGGTGGACCGGTTGTTACCAATGGTCGACCTTCTTGTGTGGATTGTGGATCCACAAAAATATGCGGATCAGGTGTTGCACAAGGACTTTCTGGCGGGACTAGCCGGGCGCCAGGACGCCATGCTCGTGGTGATGAACCAGATCGACCGCGTGCCCGAAGGTGAGCGCGAAACGATCATCGGTGACCTGCGGATGTTGCTCGACGAGGATGGGCTCGATCGTGTGCCGATTCTGGTGGCGTCGGCGTTGACGGGCGAGGGCGTGCCGGAGATCCGTGGCAAGCTGGCGAACGTGATAGAAGGGCCGTCGATTAACGCTCGTACCGCGGCCGCAGAGCTCGATGCAATTGCTGGTCGTTTGCGTGACAACGTCGGCGATGCCGAACCAGAGACGGACGGCCAGGCAGTCGAAGAGATCAACGACCGGATTGTGCGCTCATCAGGAATCCCGTCTGTCGTGGAGTCGATCAGGGTAGCGGGGGAGTCGTACCAAGCGCCGGCGCTTGTGGTGCCGGAACAACCGGCCAATACGATGGTTCACGCGATTCGAGACGCGTGGGTGACTCACGTGCGCGAGGGATTGCCCGACGTGTGGCAGCAGGTGGTGACCTCCAAAGTCTCGACGGCAGACCGATTCCGGCGTGCGCTTGGTAACGCTATTCGAACCACACCGTTGCCGTCTATTTCTCGCACGCCCGCCATCGTGGGCGCGGTACTTATGATCCTGCTGATTCTGGGTGGCATCGCATTTGTGTTCCTCGCGCCGGTCGATGTGCCGGTGAAGGTGGGTGTTGGTGTTGGGGCCGTCGTCGTTGGTGTGCTTGCCGCGGTGCTCGGCAGGCGAGCCGTTAGGCAAAACGCCAAGCGTGCGGCAGACCGCTACGACGAGACGATCCGGACAGCGGTGGCCGAGGTGACTGACGAGCATCTCATCGCCGGGCCACGCGAGGTTCTGGAGCAGCATCGCATTACGCGTACCGAGCTGGCGTCGGACGTATTTGGAGAGTAGGTAGCGAGATCACGCCATCCTGCCGGAGCCTATGACGCACAAGATGGCAGATCAGATGTGATTTCCGTGTCACACGAGTGTGACCAATCTAGCCGGGCGCTACTGCCTGGGCCGCACACCATTCCGTATACGCACGTTAACGCCCTCGGGGTGGCACTCAGTAGCTGTCGTGGCGGGGCCAAGCTCTGAGTTGTGCCCAGACGAGGGGCTGACTCGGGTTTCCAGAACGGCGGGATTGTTGGGAGGACCGGCCGCCATCCGCTCGTCGGAAACTTCTCCACAGCCGCATTCGCGCGCTATCAATCAACATTTGGGCACTTTGTGAACGCACAGAATTTCCAAAATGGGCACAGTCGGATGTACATCAATCGACAAAGGAGACCCGATGAACGATACGCATGTAACAATCCGCGGTTGGATCGGCGGAGCGCCGAGAATGTTCAGCAACACCGCCAACGGTTCGGGCGACGGACAGAACCGGCCGACCACCATCTTCCGCGTTGGCGTGACGCCTCGCTACTTCAGCCGTCAGACAGCAACATACACAGACGGGGTCACCACCTGGTACTCCGTTCGCTGCTACGGCTCGCTGGCGAAGAACGCTGCGTTCAGCCTCAGGACGGGCATGCCGGTGTTGGTACGCGGCAGACTCACGTCTCGGCTGTGGACTGACAAGGACGGCATACAGCAACGCGAGTTGTCGATCATGGCGGACTCCGTGGGCGTCGAGTTGTCGAATGGCCTCGTCAACTACTCGAAGCATTCGGACAAGGTGCTCGAATCACAACCTGGCGAACCGGGATGGATGGAAGGTGACCACGATGGTGTTGTTCCCGACGGTCTCAGTGACGAAGATCTTGAGGAGCTTGCCGATGCTGACCTAGACCAGTGTGATGACGAGGAGGACAAAGAACTCATCGACGCGTGAGTGCACGCAATGCCGTGTCGCGCGCAATGGCGTGCTCGATGGGCACCGGCTGCGCTTAGGTGAGACCAACTGCCTAGGCGCACGCCTTGGTGCTTATCGGGGGATAAATTAGGCTTGGCTATGGTTGCAACCGCGAATATCAAGCAATTGGAGAACAGTGGCTGAGTTTATTTATCAGATGATCAACACCCGCAAGACAGTGGGTGACAAGGTCATTCTCGACGACGTGACGATGGCGTTCTTCCCCGGAGCGAAGATCGGTATGGTCGGCCCGAATGGTGCCGGTAAGTCGACGATTTTGAAAATTATGGCCGGCCTCGACAAGCCGTCCAACGGCGAGGCACGTCTCTCGCCCGGTTATTCGGTGGGCATCCTGTTGCAGGAGCCACCGCTCACCGAAGACAAGACGGTCATCGAAAATGTCCGTGAGGGCGTGGCAGATATTTTGGCGAAGGTCGAGCGCTTCAACGCGATTGGCATGGAGATGGCTGATCCGGACGCCGATTTTGACGCGCTCATGGAAGAGATGGGCAAGCTCCAGACCGAGATTGACGCCGCGAATGCTTGGGACATCGACGCTCAGCTTCAGCAGGCGATGGACGCTTTGCGTTGCCCACCACCGGACACCCCGGTAAACGTGCTCTCGGGTGGAGAGCGCCGCCGCGTGGCGCTGTGTAAGCTCTTGCTCGAAGCTCCTGATCTGCTCCTGCTTGACGAGCCTACGAACCACCTAGACGCCGAGTCCGTGCTCTGGCTCGAACAGCATCTCCAGCAGTACGCGGGCGCAGTCATCGCGATTACCCACGATCGCTACTTCCTCGACCACGTGGCCGAATGGATCGCTGAGGTTGACCGCGGAAAGCTCTACCCGTACGAGGGCAACTACTCGACCTACCTCGAGACCAAGGCCCAGCGCATGAAGATCCAGGGCCAGAAGGACAAGAAGCTCCAAAAGCGCCTCAAGGATGAACTCGAATGGGTCCGCTCCTCGGCGAAGGGACGTCAGGCGAAGTCTAAGGCCCGCCTTCAGCGCTACGAAGAGATGGCGGCCGAAGCTGAGCACATGCGCAAGCTTGACTTCGAAGAAATTCAAATTCCGCCCGGCCCGCGCCTTGGCAACGTCGTCATCAAAGCCGACAAGATCAAAAAGGGCTTCGGAGACCGTGTTCTCATCGAAGACCTTTCGTTCAACCTGCCCCCGAACGGAATTGTGGGCATTATTGGCCCGAACGGCGTTGGAAAGACGACTCTGTTCAAGACCATCGTTGGCCTTGAACCGCTCGACGAGGGCGAACTCAAGATTGGCGAAACCGTCAAGCTGAGCTACGTGGACCAGACCCGGGCCGGTATCGATCCGGACAAGACCCTGTGGGAGGTCGTGTCAGATGGTCTCGACTACATCCAGGTGGGCAAGGTAGAAATGCCGTCGCGCGCCTACGTGTCTGCATTCGGATTCAAGGGCGCTGACCAGCAGAAGAAGGCAGGGATCCTCTCCGGTGGAGAGCGCAACCGCCTCAACTTGGCGTTGACGCTCAAGCAGGGCGGCAATGTGATCCTGCTCGATGAGCCGACGAATGACCTCGACGTGGAAACACTTGGCTCGCTCGAAAACGCGCTCCTTGAGTTTCCGGGCTGTGCCGTGGTCATTACCCACGACCGCTGGTTCCTTGACCGCGTGGCCACCCACATTCTCGCGTGGGAAGGCACTGAGGAAGATCCGGCGAACTGGTACTGGTTCGAAGGTAACTTCGAGTCATATGAGAAGAACAAGGT
>JBHWRK010000077.1:0-11671 GCA_043426715.1 Trueperella sp.
ACAGTCATTGTGGCTTCCATCGTTGAGCGCGAGGTCAACTGGTCAGATTACTATGGGCAGGTCGCTCGCGTGATCGAGAACCGCCTCAATGACACCACGGAAGTGGTTGGCCGACTACAGATGGATTCGACCGTCCTGTACGGCGTTGGAAAGACTGGCGGAGTTCCCACTCAAGAGGACCTCGCGGCCGATAACCCGTACAACTCCTACATCCATGCGGGTCTGCCGCCAGGGCCGATCTCCAATCCGGGTATCGAGGTCATCAAGGCCTCGTATAACCCGCCAGAGGGGGACTGGCTCTACTTCGTCACCATCAACCTTGAAACAGGAGAGACGAAGTTCGCGAACAACCTCGCCGATCACAACCGTTATGTCCAAGAATTGCGCGAATGGGTTGCCGCGAATCCATCCAAAGCTGAGTCTGCTGAGGACGCAGAAAACGAGGGCAAGTGACCTTCGGAGTTGTTGGACTTGACCCTGTCCCCTTTGAAGTCAACGGCGACGATGTCGTTGAATTTCCTTACTCGAGCGATCTCGCACACCTCGTCGTTGCTCACAGTACGCTCACGGGTCTTGCCTTCGACGTGACCGCGGATCCCGCCCTGCGTGCTCAGTGTGACTTTATTGACGGCATTGCATCGCGCACGGGGGTCATTGACACGGTCGCTTTCCAACCGGCGGGAGCCTCACATCTCGTGGTTGGCTTCGCGGCTCTCCCGGGGGCACTTGGACGCGCCTTGACGGACGTACTTGGTGCGCACGCGGGTAAACGCGGAACAACGACGGCGGCCATTCTTGGTGCCGGAGATGCTGCTGCGTGCGCCATCGCGGCAGCCGTTCAACATGGGTACAGTTCAATTGTTCTCGCATCCGATGTGCCAGGAACGGCGGTGGGCGCCGCACACCGGATGGACATCGATGTCGAGATGGTCCGGATCGCGAGTTTGGCGGGTGCACAGGTTGATCTCCTTATCAATACTCTAGACGAGCGTATTGAAAACGAACCAGACGCCGTATGTGATCTGACTGGAGCGTGGGACGGTTTCTCCGGCCCATATGTGTCACCCCAGCTAGTACGAGCGCACCAGCGCCAGGATCAAGTCCGTGTGCTGACAGGCAAGAGCCCAAACCTGGAGACACTGCTCGATCTCGTTTAGTTGGCCGCGATCGTCACAAACTTGGATCTACGATTCGCTGTCGCACGGCCGTTTAAGGGTATGTGCACGGTCGCTACCTTCGTGTGTGGATAAGTTGACCGATGTGGATAACGATCTCGGAGGGTGTGCCCGCGTCGATAATGTCAGATTATGGCTTCGCACCCTCTTCTTTTTGAAACGCTCACCAACAAACAGGCGGGCGCTATTGCCATCGCCACCGGAACATTGACGATCGGTGTTGCGCTTGCGAAGATAGTCATTGGTGGGCAATCGCTACACATCGTCGGCCTCGCGTGTGCAGTCGCGTTTTATATTCCACTTGGTATCAATGGATGGATAGATGCGCATCGCCGCGTGCTTCTCAAGAACTGGACACACCTTGCTGGCATCGTGTGGGTCGTCACACTTTCCATTGGGGCGTTTCAGATGGCGTCCATCCTGTCTGCCTTGCTCGTCGGGCTCCCGTTCCTTGTTACATCAAAACTCTCACGGGGCCGACTGATCGGCATGGGCGATGCGCGCCTGCTCGTCGTGTTGGCGGGCTGGAACGGTCTGTGGACACAGTGGGGAGCGCTCACCATGCTCGTCCTCGCCTTTGGAACGCACGGACTCTTTCTTATGGTGCGAGCACTCCAGATGCGTATCTCCCTAAGTGATCGTCACCCACTTGGGCCGTGGCTTGTGCTCGGTTCGTGGTTAACTTGGGCTCTCACGGCCTGACCCCATAGCCCACATGCTTGCCGAAACTGGCACAATAGGGGCATGATTCGGTGGAGTACAGCAGGAGAATCGCACGGGCGTGCGCTCATTGCCCTCTTTGAGGGAATGCCCGCAGGCGTAGAGATCACGAGTGACGATATCGAGCACGCCCTGTGGCGGCGTCGCCTTGGATATGGACGCGGTACTCGCCAAAAATTTGAGCAAGACGAGTTGACGATTCTTTCTGGTCTTCGCCATGGACGAACCCTGGGATCTCCCATCGCATTGGAGATCGGTAACTCCGAATGGCCGAAGTGGGATGTTGTCATGAGCGCGGATCCTGTGCCCCCGGAAGCACTTCTTGTGGATGCCGGCACCGGTGATGAGCGCGAATTATCGCGCAATAAGCCTCTGACCCGCCCTAGACCCGGTCACGCTGATCTTGTGGGCATGAATAAGTACGGTTTCGATTCTGCACGTAACGTGCTTGAACGTGCGTCTGCCCGAGAGACGGCAGCCCGCGTGGCTCTTGGTGAGCTCGCCAAGCAGTTGCTACGGCAAGCTGCCAGCATCGAGATCGTGTCTCACGTGGTCGGAGTTGGCTCGGTGTTAGCACCTAGCGACCTTGCACTACCCACGTCGAAAGACAAAGCCGCCCTGGACGAGTCGAACGTGCGCCAGCTCGACGACAATCTCGTCGATGCATTTCGCGCCGAGATTGATGCAGCCAAGGCAGACGCTGACACCCTCGGTGGAGTCGTCGAGATCGTCGCGTGGAACGTCCCGCAAGGCCTTGGCACATACGTGCGGGGGAGCGACCGGCTCGATGCACGCATCGCTGGTGCTCTTATGTCGATCCAAGCTGTCAAGGGCGTGGAGATCGGTGACGGCTTCGAAAGCGCGTATCGCCGAGGATCTGCCGCCCATGACGAAATTAACCGCGAACGCGGTTCGATCTCTCGCGAAACAAACCGCGCCGGCGGAATTGAAGGCGGTATGTCGAACGGCGAACCCATCGTTGCTCGTGCCGCCTACAAGCCGATCTCCACGGTGCCGCGCGCCCTTCGCACAATCGATACCACGACGGGCGAGGAAACGATCGCAATTCACCAGCGTTCGGATACGACCGCCGTCGTTCCGGGAGCTGTCATTGCAGAAGCGATGGTTGCACTTGTCCTCGCCGAAGCACTCATCGAGAAGTTCGGCGGAGATTCCCTCGCTGAAATCAAGCGCAACATCAACGGCTGGTGGGAGGCTATCCCCGAGGTCCGCAGGTAATGGCACCACGCGCAATCTTTATCGGGATGCCAGGCGCCGGGAAATCAACAGTCGGCCGCCGGGTAGCTCGTGCGTTGCGGCTACCGTTTCGCGATTCCGATGACCTCATCGCTCAGCGCGAGGGGAAGTCAATCCAGGATATATTCGCGACCGTCGGCGAAGCCGGATTCCGTGAAGCTGAAGCGAACGCTATTGAGTGGGCAATCAACGAATTCGACGGCGTGCTCGCCCTCGGCGGAGGTGCTGTACTACACGAAAGAACACGAGACCTCCTTGCCGATCAGGACGTTGTTCTCATCGAAGCGACCGACGAGGAACTGACGCGGCGGGTGAGCCGATCACGCACGGTGCGCCCGTTGCTCCAAAACAATCCGCGGCAGGGAATTATGCGCCTGCGTCGCGAGAGATCGACGATTTATCACAGCGTTGCATCCTACGTTGTGCTGTCAGACGCGCGTCCGGTGGCTCGCGTTGTTGACGAGGTGGTGGACCATTTGAATAGCCCATATACACGGATTCCAGTGACAGGCGATTCGGACTACGAGGTCGTGATCGGACACGAACTCGTTAGCGAAGTCGTCCGGCTCGCGAGTAAGAAAGCTGCCACGCTGGTCGTCTTCGCAGAGGACGTGCGCCAGTACGCTGAGCCCATCATTACCGAACTGACGATTGCCGACGTTCCTGTGGCAACCTACGTCATTCCAAACGGAGAAGAGTCGAAGACCGCCGAGGTTCTTATCGAAGGCTGGCGAGCAGCCGGAGACGCTGGGATTGCTAGAGACGGCGCGATCATCGCGATCGGCGGCGGAGCGACGACCGATATGGGCGGCTTTCTTGCCGCTACGTGGTTGCGCGGGATCTCCGTCATCCAGGTTCCGACCACGCTCCTGGCCATGGTCGACGCCGCAGTGGGAGGTAAGACGGGGATCAACTCCGATCACGGCAAGAACATGGTGGGATCTTTCCATCCCCCGCTTGGTGTATTTGCAGATATCGAGACGCTTGCGACTCTCGAACCTGCCGAAACGCGAGCGGGAATGGGCGAAGTGGCTAAATGTGGCTTCATCGCAGACAGTGAGATCACGCGAATTATCAAAGAGTCCGAGCAGCCAACTCATGGCGAGGCACTCTTTGAGCTCATTTCGCGCTCTGTCCAGGTCAAGGCCGACATCGTCTCTGCAGACTTACGCGAATCTGGCCGGCGAGAATTCCTTAATTACGGACACACTCTTGCTCATGCGATCGAGTTGAGTTCGGACTATGCGATTCGCCACGGTGAAGCCGTCTCCATTGGTTGCGTGTTCGCCGCGGCACTCGCCGAGACTGCGGGCATCGCACCGGCTGGACTCGCAGATCACCACCGTGATGTCTTGACGAAGCTCGGGCTGCCCACGTCTTATTCGGGTGTCGACCGCGAAGATTTGCTTGCGATCATGCGCTCGGATAAAAAGGTGCGGGACGGTAAGCTACGTTTCGTCGTGTTGCGCACCCTTGGTGAACCAGAAATCCTTCTGGATCCGACCGACGATCAGCTCCACACCGCATTCGAGGAGGTTGGCCTGTGAGTGCCATTATCTTGGTTGGACCGACGGGAACTGGAAAGAGCGCTGTGGTTGCCGAATTGGCAGAACGCGGCTGGACGGCAGCGGATGTCGCCGACGTCGTTGCCAGCCGCCATGGCATGAGCCTCAATGATTTCTACGTGCTCCTTGATCAACAGGAGCGAAACGATGCGATTCGTCATGAACTCCACGCATTCCTTGATGATATTGAGGCCGAGCCGAACGAACACTGGGCGCTGGCAGTCCCGTCTGAGGGACTTGGCTTAACGCTCGACGACGACTTCCAAGACATTCGCGACCGCCTCAAGCACCTCCAGGATTCGGTCATCGTCAAGATGACGGCCGACTTGTCGACTCTTGTCGTCCGTAACGGCCTCATTGGGCCGCGCTCGGCAACGATGGTTATGCCTCGTAAAGAATTCCGGATCATGATGGAGGAACGTGACCCCGTTTACCGCGCTGTGTCCACCCACGAATGTGATACAACGAACCGCACACCTGCCGAGAGTGCAGACATCGTGATTTCCTTCGTTGAGCAGGGTAAATAGTCGCTTTAGAAAAGGATAGGGGAGCCTTACCTTCGTTGTTATTGGATTGACTCTAAAATAGGATGGAGTCATGCAACGATTCCAAAATTTTCTGTATCGGTACCCGCTGGTCGCCATGGTCGCGATCACCGCGATCATCGGCATTGTGCTCGAGCTGACTGGTAACAACCAAGCTGCGAAGTACTTCGTGTCCGGCGTCGCGGGTTTCATCGCCCTACTGCAATTTAAGGGCATGGTCGACACGCTTCGGGAGGGTAGCTTTGGAATTGACATCCTTGCAGTGACTGCGATTGGCTCCACCATCGCAGTGGGGGAGTATTGGGCCGCGCTCGTTGTCTGCCTCATGCTCACCGGTGGCGAGGCACTCGAAGACTATGCGGAGAACCGCGCAGGCGCTGAACTAACCGCACTCTTGGAAGGCGCACCTACCGTTGCATATCGACAGACCGCGTCGGGTGTCGAAGAAATCCATATTGATGCTGTTGAGGTGGGCGACCGGCTCGTTGTCCGACCGCATGAAATCATCCCGGTTGATGCTCGACTCATCTCAGACACAGCCGTTCTGGATGAAAGTCAACTGACCGGAGAGTCCCTGCCGGTCAAACATCATGCTGGCCAGTCGATCATGTCGGGTTCCATGAATGGAAGTGCCACGATTGAGATCGAGGCTGAGGCAACGGCTGCTGACTCTCAGTACCAGCGTATTGTCTCTCTCGTCAACGATGCGCGAGAATCCAAGGCGCCGTTCGTCCGTCTCGCGGACCGCGTCGCTGTTCCCTTCACACTGATCGCTTTCGCCATTGCTGGCACGGCATGGGCATTGTCGGGAGATCCGATGCGTTTTGCGCAGGTCCTGGTCGTCGCTACTCCGTGCCCACTGATTATTGCCGCTCCTGTCGCCTTCATGGCGGGTATGTCGCGTGCAGCCCGAAGTGGTCTGATCGTCAAGAATGCAGGCACGATCGAACAGATTTCAAAGGTTCAGTCCGTGGCGTTCGATAAGACGGGTACGCTCACCCGTGGTGAGCCGGAGATTCACGTCGTCGACTCTCATATGACTGAGGCTGAAATTTTGCGCTTAGCAGCGAGTGCTGAGATGTATTCCTCGCACCCGCTGGGAGAGGCCATTGTCGCAGCTGCAGATCCGGGTTTCCCCCAGCCAGAATTCGCACAGGACATTCCGGCGCAGGGCGTATCCGCCGTCGTCGAAGGTCGTCAGGTCAAGGTAGGCAAGTACGGCTTCGTCACTGACACGAACGAACCTGCTCCGCACATGCTCGAGCCGGGCCGCTCGTCAATTTACGTGAGTGTCGACGGTCAGCTCGCGGGCCGTTTCGAGATGTCAGATCCCATCCGACCAGAAACTCCAGCCTCGCTCGATGCAGTCCATTCAATTGGCGTCAAGAACATCGTCATGTTGACGGGTGATACCGAGGATACCGCCTTGCGGGTTGCCGAAGAACTCGGTATAGACACCGTTCGAGCAGGACTCCTACCGGAGGATAAAGTCAATGCGATCACGGACGTTCGGCCCGGCCCCGTCATGATGGTCGGCGACGGCGTTAATGACGCACCCGTCCTTGCCGCGTCAGATGTTGGCGTCGCGATGGGTGCTCGCGGATCCGCAGCGGCCGTCGAATCTGCCGACGTCGTCATCATGCTCGACGACCTCACGCGAATTCCCCGCCTCCTACTCGTTGGACAGCGCACGATGCGCATTGCCTGGCAGGCCATCGCTATCGGTGTGGCATTCTCCGTTGTCCTCATGCTGATCGGTGCTACGGGCATTATGCCGGCGTTCGTCGGAGCATGGATGCAGGAACTTGTTGACCTCGCATGTATTTTGTGGGCACTGCTCGCGGCACGCCCGTCGAAGGCTGAGAAAGAACTCAGTGCACGCTTTGCATCCGAAGATGCATTCACTCGAGATTCTGTGAGCGTGTAGCACCTCATAGAAGCCACTTGAAATGGGAGATTACGGCTACTTCGCGCTATCCTTGGATGCGAGAAGTAGCCGTTTTCTGCGGCACAGTAAAGATTGGATGAATTTGGCAACCACGAATGATCTGAAGAATGGCATGATCCTCAAGCTCGACAACCAGCTGTGGCAGGTCGTCGAATTCCTGCACGTCAAGCCTGGAAAGGGCCCGGCTTTCGTTCGCACGAAGTTGCGCAACGTGCTCACCGGAAAGAATGTCGATAAGACGATGAATGCTGGCGTAAAGGTTGAGACCGCCACTGTCGATCGTCGCGACATGCAGTACCTGTACAACGACGGCGGAGATTTCGTCTTCATGGATTTGCAGACCTACGAGCAGATTCACGTCACCCCAGAAACCATGGGTGATGCGAAGAACTTCCTGCTGGAAAACGCAAACGCGACCATTGCAATGTATGAGGGTCAGGTGCTTTTCGTGGAGCTCCCAGCGTCGGTAGTTCTCGAAATCACGTTTACCGAGCCAGGCCTGCAGGGTGACCGTTCGAACGCTGGCACGAAGCCTGCAACTCTCGAAACCGGTTACGAGCTACAGGTGCCACTGTTCGTCGATCAAGGCACCAAGGTCAAGGTCGATACCCGTACGGGCGACTACCTCGGCCGCGCCTAATGGCCAAGTCACCGAAACGGCGCCCCAATCCCGAACGAAAAGGCCGTTCGCTTCAGCGTCAAAAAGCTCTCGATGTTCTCTTCGAAGCAGATGCCCGTGGATTCGACGTGGGCGGCTTGCTAGAAGAGCGTAAGACGGTTTCCACGAACATAGTCCCCATTGGAGAGTATGGAATCACGATCGTCGAAACGTACGCGGACGCGGCAGGCGATGTCGACTCGATGATCGAGGCCGCGTCTCCAGCATGGTCGCTCGAACGGATGAGCGCGGTTGACCGGAACCTCCTTCGAATCGGCGCGACGGAAATTATGTTTTTGGGCGTCGACGTGCCTGTGGTCATTTCTGAAATTCGCTCCCTGGCGCGTGACCTCTCTTCCGATTCCGCTGTGGGATTCACTATGGGCGTGCTGAATCGAGTGGGCGAGATTCGCGCTGCCGAAACAGCAGGGTTAAATGACGACGTTACCGAGGTTCCCGTAGATCCTTCCGTGAACGATGATGACCTTGTGTCCGACGCACAATCCTCTGATTCCGACGAGGACGACCGATAAATGAACCTCGCTTTGTGGACGCCGGCCCATCGGGCTGGCGTCTTCTTTTTATGATGAGGTGTACGAAAGCGAAAAGGAGCCCCAATGGGTACTCAGGCAAGAATCGTGTGCGAGGACGGAGCGGTGTTCACTGGCCGGTCATTCGGTGCACGAGGCACGGCAACAGGAAAGCTCATCATTAATACCACGGCGACCGGTTACGAGGGGATAATCCTCGACGCCGCCAACGAGGGTGCCGTTGCCGCGTTCACCACGCCCCACATCGGCAATACAGGTCTCGATCTCGCTGCCAGCGGCGCAGAGCGCATCCATGTTGCGGGCATCATCGCCCGAGACCCGGTACCCCGATCGTCTTCGACGCATGCGCAGGTTGAACTCGATGACCAAATGCGCGCCGACGGCGTCGTTGGTATCCGGGACGTCGATACCCGAGCTCTCACGCGCCATGCTCGCGGACGCGACCTCACTGTGACGATCGAAAGTGGGAACTAATGCCACGCAGGTCAGATATTAAATCCGTACTCGTCATCGGCTCTGGCCCGATCGTCATCGGGCAGGCTTGCGAATTCGACTACTCGGGAACCCAAGCATGCCGCGTCCTCAAAGACGAGGGCTATCGTGTGATCCTCGTCAACTCGAATCCGGCCACGATCATGACAGATCCCGATATGGCCGATGCAACGTACATTGAACCGATTACCCCCGAGGTCGTCACCTCGATCATCGAGCGCGAGCGCCCCGACGCCGTACTCGCGACCTTGGGCGGCCAGACCGCACTCAACATCGCGATGGCACTGTCGGACGACGGCACGTTCGAAAAGTATGGGGTGGAATTTCTAGGTGCTGATGCGAAGGCTATCCGTAAGGGCGAGGACCGTCAGGCATTTAAGCAGGTCGTCGAGGCATGCGGGGGAGAGTCGGCCCGCAGCCACATCGCCCACTCGCTCGAGGAGTGCTTGGTAGCGGCAGAAGACCTTGGATACCCGCTCGTCGTGCGCCCCTCGTTCACGATGGGTGGTCTCGGATCCGGCCTCGCGCACAATCCTGAAGAACTCGAGCGCATCGTGAGCGGTGGCCTGCACTACTCACACACCGCCGAGGTTCTTCTTGAAGAATCCATTTTGGGCTGGAAGGAGATCGAACTCGAGGTCATCCGCGACACCGACGACGTGGCAATCCTTGTGTGTTCGATCGAGAACCTCGACCCCGTTGGCGTCCACACCGGTGATTCGATCACGATGGCACCGGCCCTCACGTTGACCGACGCCGAATACACAGCCGTGCGCGATCTCGGTATTGCGATTGTGCGCGAGGTTGGGCTCGACGCGGGCGGATGTAATATCCAAATTGCGATTGAGCCAGAGACGGGTCGAACGGTCGTCATTGAGATGAACCCACGGGTGTCGCGCTCCTCGGCGCTCGCCTCGAAAGCTACCGGCGTGCCCATCGCGAAGGTGACCACTCAGCTTGCCGTAGGCTACACGCTCGACGAGATTACGAATGACATGACTGGTGAGCCCCTGTCCGCTGGAGATCCGGCCGTGGATTACGTCGTCGTGAAGATTCCCCGGTTCGCGTTCGAAAAGTTCCCTGCCGCAGATGACACCTTGACGACGACGATGAAGTCGGTTGGCGAAGCCATGTCACTTGGCCGCAACTTCACCGAAGCGCTCCAAAAGGCGATGCGATCCATCGATAAGAAGGGCTGGACCTTCCACTGGCAAGGTGAACCGGACGTTGATGCGCTACTGAAATCGATGGCGCGCCCGACTGAGGATCGCATTATCGAGGTCCAGCAGGCACTGCGCGGTGGTGCGACTGTGGAGCAGGTTAACGCGGTGACGGCGATTGATCCGCTCTTCCTCGACCAAATTGTGCTCATCAATCAGATTGCGGAAGAAATCGCGGACTCGCCGGCTTTGTCGCGTGAGGTGTTAGAAACAGCAAAGCGGCATGGATTTTCGGATCAGCAGATCGCAGCGATTCGTGGCATGAGTGAGGCGGCCGTGCGTGAAGTGCGCTGGGCCTACAACCTCCATCCGGTGTACAAGATGGTGGACACGTGTGCGGGCACACTCGAGTCATCCACGCCGTATATGTATTCGAGCTATGACAAAGAGTCAGAGGTGATGCCAAGGGAGAAACCCGCGGTCGTGATCTTGGGTTCTGGTCCAAACCGGATCGGCCAGGGACTCGAATTCGACTACTCGTGTGTTCAGGCGACGTTCGCGCTTGACGACACGTACGAAACCATCATTGTTAACTGCAATCCTGAAACTGTCTCCACGGACTACGACATTTCAGATCGGCTCTACTTCGAGCCGCTCACCACCGAGGACGTTCTGGAGATTTATCGCGCTGAATCGGAGGCGGGCCCCATTGCTGGCGTTATCATCCAGCTGGGTGGACAGACTCCGCTATCGTTGGCCAAGGACCTCGAGGCAGCAGGTCTGCCGATCCTTGGTACGTCGCCCTCCGCGATCGACCTTGCTGAGGATCGAGCACTGTTTGGAACAGTACTCGAGGATGCGAAACTTCAGGCACCCGAATTCGGTACGGCGATGAGCGACACTCAGGCTCTCGAAGTGGCAGATTCTATTGGCTATCCGGTGCTTGTCCGGCCCTCCTACGTGCTCGGTGGACGCGGAATGGAGATCATCTATTCGCGTGCCGAATTGGAAGACTATCTCTCTCGGCGCGAGTCGGACAAAACTGACGCTTCACGCGTCGCATCGCCACTGCTCATCGACCGTTTCCTGGATGATGCGGTGGAGATCGACGTGGATGCATTGTATGACGGTGAGGAGCTGTACCTAGGCGGCGTCATGCAGCACATCGAGGAGGCAGGGATCCATTCCGGTGACTCGGCGTGCGTGCTCCCGCCGCTCACCATTTCGCAAGATTTGATCTCGAGAATCTATGAGGCGACGAAAGCGATCGCTCACGGTGTCGGTGTGGTTGGACTACTCAATATTCAGTACGCCATCCGATCTGGCATCGTCTATGTGATCGAGGCGAATCCGCGAGCATCCCGAACGGTGCCCTTCGTGTCAAAGGCGACCGGTGTCTCTCTTGCTCCCGCGGCAACGCGCATCATGATGGGGGAGAAAATCACTGACCTTAAGGCCCAGGGCCTCCTCCCTTATCAGGACGCACGGATTCTCGATCTCGACGGTCCGATTTCCGTGAAGGAAGCAGTCCTCCCATTCAAGCGATTCGTGACCTCCACCGGGCAAGTTGTGGACACGGTGCTCGGACCTGAAATACAAA
>JBHWRK010000078.1:0-7069 GCA_043426715.1 Trueperella sp.
CTCGATCACACACAACCGTATGATCGCCCTCGAGGTCACGTGCCCGGAGGATGATCCGCACATGCCGTCGATCTGTTCGGTCTACCCGGGCGATGACTGGTCGGAGCGCGAGGCGTTCGATCTCATGGGAATTATTTTTGATGGACATCCGGGCCTGACCCGCTCCGCTATGCCGGATGACTGGGTCGGACACCCGCAGCGTAAGGACTACCCGCTTGGCGGCGTACCTGTTGAATACAAGGGCGCAGTTATTCCGCCACCGGATGCACGGAGGGAGTACAACTAATGACATCCATGCCACGCGCCACGCGTGCCGCGACCGAGGAGTCGATGGCCGGCGCAAAGATGTATGAGGCAGTTGGCGGCGACTGGGGAGATATTGCCAAGGACGCCGAGGAGCTCGGCGAAGAACACATTGTTGTGAACCTTGGCCCGGTCCACCCGTCTACGCACGGCGTGCTTCGTGTCCAGTGCGAGCTTGACGGCGAACGAGTGAACGAGGTTCGCGCGGCAACAGGCTTCCTCCACACTGGTATTGAGAAGAACATGGAGTACCGCACGTGGACGCAGGGCGTTACGTTCTGTACTCGCATGGACTACGTTGCGCCAATCTTCCAGGAAGTAGCCTACTGCCAGGCGATTGAGAAGTTGCTTGGTATTGAGGACCAGATTCCGGAGCGCGCTCAGGCCATTCGCGTCCTGCTCATGGAGCTCACCCGCATTTCATCCCACATCGTGGGTATCGGTTCGGGCGGTAACGAGCTGGGTGCGACGACGATGCTCACCTTGACCTTCCGCCTTCGCGAGGACATCCTCCGCATTTTGGAAGACATCACCGGCCTTCGAATGAACAACGCGTTCATTCGCCCAGGTGGCGTCGCGGATGACATGCCTGCGGGTGGTACGGACTACATCCGTGAGTTGCTTCCAGGTGTGCGTAACACGATTTCCGAGATGCAGGATCTCACGCTCGGTAACCCTATTTTCAAGAAGCGTCACGTCGACGTGGCGGTCTCGCCGCTGTCTTCGCTCATGGCGCTCGGCATGACGGGTCCGTCGATCCGCGCCGCGGGTGTTCCGTGGGACCTGCGCAAGACACAACCGAACTCGGGCTACGACCTGTACGAATTCGACGTGCCAGTTGCGGACAAGTCGGACGGCTACAACCGCATCAAGGTGAAGTTCGAAGAGTGCTACCAATCCATCCGCATCATCTACCAGGTACTTGACCAGCTCGATAAGACCGACGGTCAGCCCTACATGATCGAGGATAAGAAGATTGCGTGGCCCGCCCAGCTGTCGATCGCAACTGACGGCCAGGGAACCACGCCAGAGCACGTTCAGCACATCATGACCGAATCGATGGAAGCGCTCATCCACCACTTCAAGCTGGTGACCGAGGGCTTCCGCGTCCCGGCGGGCCAGGTGTACCAGCTCATCGAGCATCCGAAGGGCACACTTGGTGTTCACATCGTCTCAGACGGGGGAACACGCCCATACCGCGCGCACTTCCGTGACCCGGGCTTTAACAATCTTCAGTCGCTCGCGATCATGAGTGAGGGTGGCCTGCTGGCCGATCTCATCATTGCTCTCGCAGCAGTCGACCCCGTTATGGGAGGAGTGGATCGCTAATGGCAACCAATTATTCGCCAGATGTAGAGGCGCGGCTCCGCGCCGATGCTGAGGAGATCGTCTCGCGCTATCCGCAGTCACGCTCGGCGATCATGCCGCTTCTTCACCTCATCCAGTCCGAGGACGGATTCTGCTCACCGCGCGGCATCACGCTCGTGGCAGACATCCTCGGACTCACCCGTGCTCAAGTCTCAGCCGTGGCGACGTTCTACTCGCAGTATCGTCGTCGTCCTAATGGCGAATACAACGTGGGCGTATGCACGAACGCGCTGTGCGCCGTCATGGGTGGCGACATCATCTGGGACGAGCTCAGTGAGTATGTGGGCATCGGCCACGACGAAACGACCGAAGACGGCAAGATTACGCTCGAGCAACTTGAGTGCAACGCCGGATGCGACTACGCGCCGGTGGTCATGGTCAACTGGGAGTTCTTCGACAACCAGACCCCGGCATCGGCTAAGCAGATCGTGGACGATATCCGCGCAGGTAAGGACCTTGAGCCAACTCGCGGACCACATAAGGTTCGCACTTTCAAGGAAATTTCGCGCGTGCTGGCCGGCTTCGAAGACGGTCTCGTTGACGAGGGTCCGGCAGGTGGCGAGGCCACGATGGTCGGCCTAAAGATCGCACGCGAACAGGGCTGGACCGCACCCCAGCCACATGGGGAGGAGCAGCAGTGACTGAGTTCAGCACGCCCGGCGCACTTTCGCCGGTCCTTAGCGATATATGGGACAAGGAGCGTTCCTGGACCCTCGATACTTACCGCGCCAATGGTGGCTACCAGGCCATCGAGAAGGCGTGGGAGTTGTCGAAGGAAGAAGGAGCCATCACGAACCTCGTCAAAGACTCTGGCCTTCGCGGACGCGGTGGCGCAGGATTCCCGACGGGGCTGAAATGGTCGTTCCTTCCGGCACCGGACGGTGGCCCGCGATACCTCGTGGTCAACGCGGACGAATCCGAGCCCGGTACCTGTAAGGACATCCCTGTTCTCATGGCCAACCCACATGTACTCCTCGAAGGCATGATGATCTGCTTGATTGCCATTGGCGGCAACCACGGATTCATCTACCTGCGTGGCGAGGTCGTTCACGTGTACCGTCGCCTCCTGGCAGCCGTGCGTGAAGCGCGCGAAGCCGGCC
Organism: Trueperella sp.; assembly: GCA_043426715.1. Classification (GTDB taxonomy): domain Bacteria; phylum Actinomycetota; class Actinomycetes; order Actinomycetales; family Actinomycetaceae; genus Trueperella. The sequence continues at coordinate 2,772 of JBHWRK010000078.1, forward strand.
TGTTGGGCAAAGGCCTTGGCCCGAATGGCGATTACGATCTTGACATCACGGTTCACGCGGGTGCTGGCGCCTATATCTGTGGCGAAGAAACCGCGCTCCTCGATTCACTCGAGGGCCGTCGCGGCCAGCCTCGCCTCAAGCCTCCGTTCCCGGCGGCCGAGGGCCTGTACGCACGCCCAACTGTGGTCAACAATGTTGAGTCCATCGCCTCCGTTCCCGGCATCATCAACCACGGCGCTGACTGGTTTAAAAAGATGGGTGAGGACACGAAGAATTCTTCAGGCCACGGCCTGTTCTCGCTGTCCGGCCACGTAAAGAACCCCGGTCAGTACGAGGCTCCGTTCGGCATTACCATGCGCGAACTCCTCGAGATGGCAGGTGGCATGCGCGATGGCCACGAACTGAAGTTTTACGCGGTTGGCGGGTCGTCCGCCCCACTATGCACACCCGACCACCTCGACGTCCCCCTTGGATATGAGGAAGTGGCCGAGGCCGGATCCATGCTCGCCACGCGAGCCATCCAAGTCTTTGATGAGACCGTCTCGGTCGTGCGCGTCGTGTCCCGTTGGACCGACTTCTACCAGCACGAATCTTGCGGAAAGTGCACACCCTGCCGCGAAGGTACGTATTGGATGCGTCAAATTATGCACCGTTTCGAAGAAGGTCGCGCCCGCGAAGGCGATATCGATCTCCTCTACGAGATCGCAGGCAACATCTTCGGCCGGTCGTTCTGCGCACTCGGCGACGCCGCAGCAACCCCCGTTCGCTCCGCGATCGAACTGTTCCGTCACGAGTTCGAAGAATGTTTGACGACGCCAGTGGCCGAACAGTTCCCAATTGAGAAGTCTGCGCTCTTCTCTGAAGTAGGTGTTCAATGACAACCACGCCAGAAGAACTCGTCACACTCAAGATTGACGGCAAGGAGACCTCTGTTCCCAAGGGGACGTTGATCATCCGTGCCGCCGAACAGATTGGCGTTCACATTCCGCGATTTTGCGACCATCCGCTCTTGGCACCGGCAGCAGCTTGCCGTCAGTGTCTTGTTGAAGTGGCCTCACCGAACCGTGAGGGCGTCGTTCAAAAGATGCCTAAACCGCAGCCCGCGTGTGCGGTAGAGGTCTCGCCGAACATGGAGGTCTACACCCAAGAGACCTCCGAGGTGGCGGAGAAGGCTCAGCACGGAATTATGGAATTTCTGCTGATCAACCACCCGATGGACTGCCCGGTCTGTGATAAGGGCGGCGAATGCCCACTCCAGAACCAGGCGATGACCGACGGTCGCGCCGAATCGCGTTTCATGGATATTAAGCGCACCTACCCGAAGCCCATCTCGATCTCTCCGCAGATCCTCCTTGATCGTGACCGCTGCATTCTCTGTCAGCGCTGTACGCGTTTCTCGGAGGAAATCGCTGGCGATCCGTTCATTCAGCTCCAGGGCCGCGCAGGTGGCTCGCCGGGCTTGGAGGTTCACGGCCTGCACGGTTCACAGATCGGCAACTTCGACGCTTCGATCCTCGGCTTCACGGACGCGGAGGGGCACGAGGTGCCCGTCGTCGCAAATAACGATGCCGGTCCAGGCGGGCATCTTGGCGGCGAGGTTGGATTCGCTTCCGGACCCGTTGAGCCGGGGGAAATGGACATCACGGGTAAGCCGTTCTCGTCCTATTTCTCTGGCAACGTCATTCAGATTTGTCCGGTCGGCGCGCTGACATCGGCCGCGTACCGTTTCCGCGCACGTCCATTTGATCTCGTGTCCGTCCCGTCGGTCACCGAGCACGACGCCTCTGGAGCCGCGATACGAGTGGACTATCGCCGAGGCGCCGTTGTTCGCCGCCTCGCACAAGAGGACATGGACGTCAACGAATCCTGGATCACCGATAAGGACCGCTTCGCCTTCCGCTGGCAGTCCGGCCCGGATCGTTTGAAGTTCCCGCGCATTGCCGCAGAGCCCGAAGGTCCTACCTCCTGGTTTGACGCACTTGATGCCGCGGCCGATGGTCTGCGTGCCGCGAAGGATTCGGGCGTCGGCGTCATTACAGGTGGCCGACTCACTCTCGAGGATGCTTACGCATATTCGAAGTTTGCTCGCCTCGTACTCGGCACGAACGACATCGACTTCCGTACTCGTCCAGCCTCCGCCGAAGAGGACGCGTTCCTTGCGGCCCATGTGGCTGGAACCGAGCTTGGCGTCACATACGCCGATCTCGAAAAGGCAGGCCACGTCCTGACCGTCGGCCTTGAAGCCGAAGATGAGATCGGATCCGTCTTCCTTCGCCTCCGCAAGGGGGTACTCGCGAAGACGACGTCCGTTACCGTAATTTCCGCCTTCGAGACGCTTGGCACCTCAAAGATGAAGGCACGCTTCGTCCCGGCAACGCCCGGCACCGAGGCTGAAGTCTTGAACGCTATTCACGACGGCGGTCACGATGCCTTCGGAGAGGTCTTCGCCGATCTACGAAACGAGGGTTCCGTCATTTTGGTTGGTGAGCGCGCGGCCGACACGCCTGGTGCGCTAACCGCCGCTCGCCGCCTTGCCGAACGCACGGGAGCACGTCTCGCGTGGATCCCTCGCCGAGCCGGTGACCGTGCCGCAATCGACGCCGGTGCGATGCCAAATCTCCTGCCCGGTGGCCGTCAGGTCATCGACGCAGGTGGACGTATCGACACCGCAGCCGTGTGGGGCGTGACCGGACTTCCAGACACTCCGGGTCGCTCGACAGAGCAGATGATCGAAGCCGCCAAGAATGGTGATCTCGGTGCACTCGTGCTCGCGGGCGTGGAACTCGCAGACCTTCCGGCGGGAGCCGCTGAGGCTCTTCGTAACGTCTTCGTGGTCCAACTCGAGGTTCGCGATACTGACACAACCGCGCTGGCCGACGTCGTTCTTCCCGTGGCACCCACGTCGGAAAAGGGCGGCACCTTCATCAATTGGGAAGGTCGCCTGCGTCCATTCGGACAGTCGATCGTCTCGAAGAATCTGCCCGATCGCCGCGTACTTCACGATCTTGCTGGAGAAATGGACGTGGATCTCGGACTTGCAACTCTTGCAGAGGCGGTCGATGAGATGGCCGAGCTACGCCGCTGGGATGGCGCGCGTGCCGAATACGCAGACGTTGAGGCATCACCTGCACCGTCTGTTGGCCCAGGACAGGCAGTCCTTGCCTCCTGGAAGCAGATGGTCGACGCCGGTGCGTTGCTCAGCCACGAACCGTACCTCGCCAAGACGGCTCGCAAACCCGTCGCTGTCATGTCGGACGCCACCGCTCAAGGCGCTGGCATCGGCAACGCAGTGTCGGTAAGCGGCCCGCTCGGCTCCATCACACTTGAGGTGGTCACCCTCGACATGCCTGACGGCGTGGTGTGGGTACCGCAGAATTCGTCCGGTTGCCAGATCGTTACGATCGGTAGCCGAGCCGGCGACGTCGTCGCCCTTACGGAGGTAGCACAGTGAATCCGGCAATTTTCATGAACGGGGGAGTCGCCGCGGACTTTAGCCAAGACACGTGGTGGATCTGGGTGATCAAGGCAGTCGCGATCGTCCTCTTCCTCATCTTCTCCGTGATCTTCGCGCTGTGGTTCGAGCGCCGCTTGCTCGCCCGCATGCAGAATCGTCTTGGCCCGAACACGGTTGGTCCACTCGGACTTGGACAGTCCTTCCCGGACGCACTGAAGCTCATCCTCAAGGAAGACTTCTGGCTCAAGGGAGCTGACAAGGTGGTCTACGCGATCGCCCCGGTGATCTCGGCCCTTTGCGCATTTACCATCATGGCCGTCATTCCGGTTGGCCCCAACGTGTCGATGTTCGGCATCAACACACCTGTTCAGTTGGCAGACTCGCCGGTGGCGATGCTCTTCGTCCTCGCCGTTGCGGCATTGGGCGAATATGGACTCGTGCTCGGAGGGTGGTCTGCGAAGTCGACGTTCCCGCTGTACGGATCTGTCCGCGCCGCCACCCAGATGATTTCCTACGAACTCGCACAGGGTCTTTCCCTCGTGTCCGTGTTTGTGATCGCCTCCACGATGTCGACGTCTGGCATCGTCGAAGCTCAAACCAATCTGTGGAACATCATCTTGGTCATACCGGCCTTCATGATTTTCTTCGTCACCATGTTCGGTGGCACGAACCGCCTGCCATTTGATCTAACCGAGGCAGAGGGAGAGATCGTCGCAGGAGCGCACCTTGAGTATTCCTCGATGAAGTTCGCTTGGTACTACTTGTCCGAGTACATCAACATGCTCAACATGTCGATGCTCGCCACCACCCTCTTCTTGGGCGGTTGGCGCTCGGGCCCGATCAT
>JBHWRK010000079.1:0-11707 GCA_043426715.1 Trueperella sp.
GGTGACGCAAAGTAAGCAAGAGGAGCCAGCGCTCGACGTCGAGACGTTGCCGCCGCCCGAAGAAGTTTCGCCGGATTTGGACACGTCGATGCCGCAATGGTCGGAGGTCACGGCGATTGGAGATTCGATGGTGGTCGCCTCGAAGACCGGTCTCGAAGCAGCTATGCCGGGTTTGAATGTTCTTGCCACGTCGAATCTCAAGTGGTCGGATGCGCTCGGGGTTGTCGAAGCCGGGCTTGCAGATGAGGCCGTCGGGCGGGCCGTCATTGTCCATTTTGGGACGAACGCTGGAATTCCGGACGAAAATAACGTGTACCAAGTGATTCAGGCGCTCGGGCCGGAACGTATGATTTTCCTCGTCAATCTCTACTCGCCGTCGACGTTTATCAACGATTCGAACACGACTTTAACGAAGATCGCAGACCAGTTCCCGAACGTCACACTCGTCGACTGGCACAAGGCGGCGTCAGAAAATCCGCAATTGCTCCAAGTTGACCAAACCCACACTTCGCTTGAAGGGGCTAATTTTTACGGAAACCTTATGAGCGAGGAGATTGCGGACTTTTCGGCAAAACTTTCGGGAGATACTGGGGAGACTTCGGACACAGAAACGACACCGAAAGGCTAGATCTCGTTTGCGGCTTATCAGCGTTCAGTAAAGATTAGAAGTTCAACTAAATTAGGTGTGTTCGTAGACGATCTTGGGTATGCTCGAAGAGATGTCTCGGCGTCGAGACAATTCGGGACATTCGCCAAGCGAAAGGACTCTTCGTGGATCTCTACGAGTACCAAGCGCGCGATCTGTTTGCCAAGCACGATGTACCCGTGCTCGCCGGCAAGGTTGCAACTACTCCAGAAGAAGCGTTTGAAGCAGCGACGGAGCTGCTGAAGGAAGGCGACCTCGTGGTCGTCAAAGCCCAGGTCAAGACCGGTGGGCGCGGCAAGGCGGGAGGCGTCAAGCTGGCGCACACCGCAGAAGAAGCACGTGAGCACGCCGAAGCAATTCTCGGCATGGACATCAAGGGACACACGGTTCACCGTGTTCTCATTGCTGACGGCGCAGACATCGCGGAAGAGTACTACTTCTCGATCCTGCTCGACCGTTCAGAGCGTCAATACCTCGCGATGTGCTCGGTTGAGGGCGGCATGGAAATTGAGCAGCTCGCCGTTGAACGCCCGGAGGCGCTTGCACGTGTGGCCGTGGACCCGAATGTGGGAATTGATGAGGCCAAGGCCAAGGAGATTGTTGATGCGGCTGGGTTCGATGAGGATCTGAAGGACAAGGTCGCTGAGGTCATCCTCAAGCTGTGGAACGTCTACAAAGAAGAAGACGCCACGCTCGTCGAGGTCAATCCGCTTGTGAAGACGCCAGAGGGCGAGATCATCGCGCTCGACGGAAAAGTCACGCTCGATGACAACGCCGCATTCCGCCAGCCTGATCACGAAGCACTCGTGGATAAGGACGCGGAGAACCCGCTTGAGGCCAAGGCTAAGGCGCTCGATCTCAACTACGTCAAGCTTGAAGATGGCGCGGTCGGCATCATTGGAAATGGCGCAGGCCTGGTCATGTCCACGCTCGACGTCGTCGCATACGCAGGCGAAGAGCTCGGCGTGGGCCCGGCAAACTTCCTCGACATCGGTGGCGGCGCATCGGCCGAAGTCATGTCGAACGGCCTCGATGTGATCCTCAACGATCCGGATGTGAAGTCCGCATTCGTTAACGTCTTTGGCGGAATTACGGCATGTGACGAAGTCGCGAATGGCATCGTCGCGGCGCTCGAGATCCTCGGCGACAAGGCGAATAAGCCGATCGTCGTTCGCCTCGATGGTAACCGTGTTGAAGAAGGTCGCGCGATATTGCAGGAGGCGAACCACCCGCTGGTCACGCTTGAGGACACGATGGATGGCGCTGCCGCCAAGGCAGCTGAGCTGGCAGCAAAGTAGGGGTTATCAATGGCTATTTTTCTAACGAAGGACGACAAGGTTATCGTCCAGGGAATCACAGGTTCTGAAGGCCAGAAGCACACGCGCCGCATGCTTGGCGCGGGCACGCAGATCGTGGGTGGCACCAACCCGCGCAAGGCCGGCCAGACGGTGGACTTCGATGTCGAGCCGATCGGCTACGGCAAGGAGGACCGCGCGGCTGAAACCGTGTCAGTTCCCGTTTACGGCACGGTTCAGGAAGCGAAGGACGAGACGGGCGCCGAGGTGTCTGTCATCTTCGTTCCGCCGGCATTCGCCAAGTCAGCAGTTATTGAGGCTGTCGATGCAGGCATGCGCCTCGTGGTAATCATTACCGAGGGCATTCCAGTCAAGGACACCTCTGAGTTCTTCGCCTACGCGCAGGAGAAGGGCGTCCAGCTGATCGGTCCGAACTGCCCGGGAATCATTACACCTGGACAGTCGAACGTAGGCATTACGCCTCCAGACATCACGGGCCCGGGCAAGATTGGCCTTGTGTCTAAGTCCGGCACTCTGACCTACCAGATGATGTACGAGCTGTCAGACATCGGCTTTACCACGGCCATCGGCATTGGCGGAGACCCGATCATCGGAACCACCCATATTGACGCACTTCAGGCGTTCGAGGAGGATCCGGAGACGGAGCTGATCGTCATGATTGGCGAGATCGGTGGCGACGCCGAGGAGCGTGCTGCGGCCTACATCAAGGACAACGTGACGAAGCCTGTCGTTGGCTACGTTGCTGGATTCACCGCGCCCGAGGGCAAGACGATGGGCCACGCAGGCGCAATTGTGTCAGGCTCGGCGGGTACAGCTGCCGCAAAGCAGAAGGCGCTCGAGGCTGTTGGCGTGAAGGTTGGCAAAACCCCGACCGAGACGGCCAACATCGCCCGCGAGATTTTGCAGGGCAAGTAGCGCGCTGGCAACTTGCGCGCAGATATGACTGCGTAGACGCGACATTGCGTGAGGGGCCGGAAAGGAGACCTTTCCGGCCCCTTCGTTGCGTGTATGACGGCGAAAATTGAACCGGGCATAGCGGAAATGAGCCAAGTATGCCGACGCAAATCGAAGTGCCTATGGCGGCCGATGGATATTCACATTGCGTGTGCAAGGATTTTCGCGAACTTAGAGTCGGCAATGTCGCGAATCCCAATCCGAATAGCCGGACAGCCATGTACGTCTGCCGGCGAGTTGCATCCCACACGGGGCACAGACCCTCGTCTGGACACCTTCACCGTGAGCAACACGCCCCCATCACCTTTCCATCCGATCGATCACTTCGGGGAACGATGGAAGAGTGAAAACCATCGACCTCTCTCGTGAAATCGCGACCGCCCGCAGCGCTCTTGCTGCCCCATTTTTCACGTGGTTAGCGATGGTGACGTATTCGATCGTGGCGTACACGCTCATGGCCTCAGCGCCACTGCTTGGCAACACCACATGGACAGACGCAGCCCGACTTGGCACCGGCTGGTGGATGACGGCCTTTGGCGGCGAAGCCACCGTCGAACAGGTGCCAATCTCCCTCATGCCGATGACGATCACTCTTATCGTCATCTACGCGAGCTACGTTGCGTTCCGTAAGCGCGAGGTGGATGCGTGGAGCCACGTGGCATTCGCAGGCATTGCGCAAGCTGGCGTGGTTGGAGTGATCGGCCTGCTGCTCGTTCGTCCAGACGGCGCCTGGTGGCCAGCCGTCATCGGCGCGTTCGGCATCGGTGCCACCACCGCGACTTTCGCGGCGCGATACCACCTCCTACGCTGGGAGCCCCTGTATTCGGCGTACTCCCGCACGAGGCTCCTGCTCGGCGCGCTCGCGATTATCGCAGGAGCGATCTTTATCCTTGGTGTTGGTCTGGGCTGGTCGCGCATCTTGCAGATCCACGGTTTCTACCTCACAGGTGTGATCGGCAGTATCGGACTGGTCCTGCTACAACTTGCCTACCTTCCGGTGGGACTTGTGTGGGCACTGGCGTGGGTGCTGGGGGCTGGTTTCTCGGTGGGCGAGGGCACCCAGTTCTCAGTGCTCGGAGTCGAGTCCGCCCCGCTTCCGGCAATTCCACTTCTCGGCGCGCTACCGCAGGTCTCTGACGGTGCGCCATGGGTGCTTGCCATCATCGCCGCACTCTTCATCATCTTTGGGATTGTGGCCACTCGCCGCGACGAGCGTGCCCTATTAAACTCCCTCATCAACGGGGCGGTCGCCTCCGTCATCGCCTCATTGACCGTGGCGGTTCTTGGACTTATGGCATCGGGAGCAATTGGCCCCGAGCGCATGGCCACGACCGGTCCGGTGCCTGCAGAGCTCTTCGGGTTTACTCTGCTCCTCGTGGGCCTACCGTTCATGGTCGGCACCCTGCTTTCGCATGACGACACGATCGCCTATCTCCGCGCCCAACTCGACGAGCTGAAAGCAAAACGTACGGCTCGCAAGGAAGCCGCCGCTGAAGAAGCAGCCGCTGAGGAAGCATCCGTAGCGGGCGATGAATTAGACGTAGCGGGCGATGAAATATCTGGCATGTCTCAGCCCGCGCCAACGGCCGACCGAGATGTGGACAGGTAAGTATCCTCATGGCGAGATGCCCATAGACTGACCGCATCGCCGTTTCAGGAGGTTTCATTGGCACGTCGCGCGCTCATCTCGGTTTCTGACAAAAGCGGAATTACCGAATTCGCATCAGTACTTCTCCAGGCAGGCTACGAACTTATTTCTACGGGCTCTACCGGATCCCTCCTTGCGGAGTCAGGTATTCCTGTTACTTCCGTCGAGGACGTCACCGGTTTCCCAGAATCGTTCGATGGTCGAGTTAAGACACTCCATCCAAAGATCCATGGTGGGATCCTTGGCCGGCGTGACGTCGATGCCGACGAGATGTCAGGCCTTGGTGTGGAGCCAATCGACATCGTCGTCGTCAATCTCTACCCATTCCGCGAGACCGTCGCCTCCGGCGCGAGTTTTGCCGAGGCCATCGAGCAGATTGATATCGGCGGTCCGGCCATGGTGCGCGCGGCAGCGAAAAATCACCGCGACGTCGTGATTGTTACCGATCCCTCTCAGTACGAAAAGGTCGCCGCAGCCCTCGAAAGTGGGATCACGCCGCAGTTCCGTCGCGAACTTGCCGCTGCCGCCTACGAAATGACAGCCAGCTACGACGCGGCCGTGTCCACGTGGTTCGCCGAGCAGATTGACAGCGATGCCGAGGCAGGAAAGTCCGCGTCCAAGGAGCCTGCCAGTGGCGCACAGCTTCCCGACGCCGTGGCCTTGCAGTGGTCGAAGCTTGACGACCTTCGTTATGGGGAAAATCCACACCAGTCGGCCGCACTCTACGGTGACGGCTCAAAGTCCGGTCTCGCCTACGCCGAGCTGCTGGGTGGCAAGGCGATGAGCTTCAACAACTACCAAGATACCGAGGCTGCCATTCGCGCGGCCTACGATCACGAGGAGCCCGCAGTTGCCGTGGTCAAGCACGCCAACCCGTGCGGTGTGGCGATCGGTGAGGACGTGCGCGAGGCTCACGAGCGCGCCCACGCCTGCGATCCGCTCTCCGCATTCGGCGGAGTGGTTGCTGCGAACCGTCGCGTGACCAAAGACTTCGCTGAGCAACTTGCCCCGATCTTTACCGAGGTCGTTGCTGCGCCCGACTTTGATGAGGACGCCCTTGAAGTCCTGCGTGTGAAGAACAATCTACGCATCGTCAAGGTCGACCCAAAGCTCCCTGAGCTTGACATCGTGCCGATCTCCGGCGGTGCTGTGATCCAAGAGCGCGATGAACTGTCAGAGCGCGACTTTTCCGATGCGTGGAAGCTCGTCGCTGGCGAGGAGGCCGACGAGGCCACACGCGCCGAACTCGAATTCGCTTGGCGCGCCGTGCGCTGCGTGAAGTCGAACGCCAACTTGCTCGCAGACGGCGGCGCAACCGTCGGCATTGGAATGGGACAGGTTAATCGCCTGGACTCGTGCAGACTCGCCGTCGAACGCGCGAACACTCTCGCTGAGGGTGCGGAACGCGCCCGTGGCTCCGTGGCCGCATCAGATGCGTTCTTCCCGTTCGCCGACGGCCTTGAGGTCCTCATCGACGCTGGCGTTCGCGCAGTTGTACAACCGGGCGGCTCGATCCGGGACGAAGAAGTGATCGAAGCTGCCAAGGCTGCGGGCATCACGATGTATTTCACAGGAACGCGCCACTTCGCGCACTAATCAGCCGTTGCCCTTTAGACTCAGAACGCGCCCCCTCAGTGATGAGGGCGTGAGGAGAGCGAGATGAGCACGATGGATAAACGCGCGCAGGACGAAAACACGACGAGCGCCATGCCGATGACCACTTCGCCCGAAGATATGCCATCGACGGACGTGGCACCTACGGCTTCGCAAACATCCGGAACGAAGGTCGCGGCCAGAAAGTTCCCACCCACGATTGTCTACATCGCCATGCTCACGTGGATCGGCGCTGTTGTTGCCATTTCTTATATTGCGGACGTGAAAACGGCGGCCTACGCGCTCGCCGTGTCGCTTCTTGCTATCGCCGGCCTGCGCCTTGCACTCCCAGACGGCGCCATCCCGCGCATTCGCTCTCGAGCGCACGACGCAGGAACGTCAGTCCTCCTAGCCGTGCTTCTGCTCGCGTTGGCACGGTGGGGGAATGCTCCGCCAGTGTAGGCACTAGGCGTTAGTCGTCGACGACGATGTGTAGCTGCTCGAGCGGAACGTCCGATTCCTTGTCAGACACAACGTAGAGGACGTCCTTGAGCGGGAGATACCACGGATCGTAGGGGAGACGGTCTTCCATGTCGATGAGTTCGGACATGTGGGCGACGGCGCGAGCCTCAATTTTTCCGTCAATCATGCCCACGTGGTAGGAGCCGTATCGGCCCTCATCCAGTTGCTCCTGCATTTTGTTCATCGCCGAATTGACGAGCCGCACAGCCAACGTTCTATCGAATGGCGAGGGGTTGCCGCCCTGCTGAGCGTGCCCTAGGATCACCGAACGAACGTCGAATAGGTGGCGTCCTTCTTCTTCGAAGATGTTGCCCATGACGTCTGCGCTGTAATACTCGGATGCTTCCTCGTTGCGTACCACCAGGTAGAGCTGACGGCCGGACTCAAAGGAGCGGATCATCTTCTTCGTATCCTGGGAGAGCTGGCGCAGCGTTACGCCGTCTTCGTAGAGGTAGACCTGCTCGGCGCCGGTGGTTAGCCCACTCATAAGCGCGAGGTAGCCACACTTGCGGCCCATCGTTTCGATGACGAAGCAACGCTGGGAGGCGGATGCGGACTGGCGAATGCGGTCGATTGTCTCCGTGTTCCAATTAAGCGTCGTGTCCGCGCCGATGGAGTACTCCGAGCCGGGCAGATTGTTGTCAATCGACGCAGGAACGAGCACCATCGGAATCTTAAACGCGGGGTATCGCTCCTGTTCGCGTTGCATCTCGTAGACCATCCGGTAGCCCTTGAAGCCGCCAATGACGATGAGGCCATCAAGGCGTGCCTCCTCGATCGCGCGGCCGAGAGCATAGTATTGGTCGAGCTCTGGAATCGTTCGGCGAGTGCCAAGATAGGCTCCGCCCTCTTCGGCCCAGCCTTCCACATCGTTCCATTTGAGCTCGCGAATAGCGCCATCGAGCAGTCCAGGAAAGCCGCCCTCAATGCCGAGCATGGTGTACCCGCGATCGATGCCAAACTTTACTGCGGCTCGTGCTGCCGGGTTCATTCCAGGGGCAAGGCCGCCCGAGTGGACGATGCCGATGCGTTTTGAATCTGCAGGGCGGTCAGGAGCCTCGGGCGAGGACAGCGTGCTAAACAGGTCTATCATCTCGCGATAGTGACTACCGCGCGCCGCCATCGCCGATTCCCAATCGCCGTCCTTGAGGTACTGAGCCACCGCACGGGTGTCAGACACAGCCTCCATCATCGGCAGGCGCTGGAGCTTGTTGCGCCGCGTGCCGATAATCATCGGCTCGGTGTCTTGCGTGGCATGGAACATTTCGTGCGCGGCCGTATAGCCGAGGAGCGTTGGCATCCAGCGATCGTAGGCGGACGGTGCGCCACCACGCTGGACGTGGCCGAGCGAGGTGATTCGCGCATCTTCGCCCATGCGGTCCCTCAAGACGGCCTGAACGTCCTCAGCCGAAATCGGATTTCCGGCTCGGTCTGTCGCGCCTTCGGCGATGACGATGAGTGAATCGCGCCGGCCACTTTCACGGCCACGGCGAAGCTTGCGTGTGAGATCGTCTTCCCAGCCATCTGCGGGCGGGAATTCTGGGATGAACACGTAGTCACATCCGCCAGCAATCGCAGACATGAGCGCGAGGTATCCGCACCGGCGCCCCATGACCTCGATGATGAACGTGCGTTGGTGCGAGGCTGCCGTCGCTTGGATCGCATCGACAGCTTCAATGATGCGGTGCAATGCCGAATCGGCACCCACGGTCATGTCGGTTCCCACAAGATCGTTGTCGATAGATCCGACGACGCCGGCAATCATCAGTTTCTCGTGGCTTGTCGCTTCAGCCGGGGTCACCTCGCCGTCGGAAAGAAGCTCCTGGAGAAGTTCGGGCCAGAGCCTACGAAGCTCGTCCGCGCCCGTCAGTGTGCCGTCGCCACCGATCACAACTAGACGGTCGATCCCATACTTGATGAAGTTCTTGACGGCTTTCTTTACTCCGGCGCGTTCGCGGAACTCGTCCGAACGCGCGGTGCCGATCGCCGTGCCGCCTTTGTTGATCGTTCCGGAGACGTCGCTCCACGTCATTTTCCTGATGAGGTCGCCGCCCTCGACCGGTCCGCGCCAGCCTTCCAAAAAAGCGTAGGGCTCTGCTCCAAGACGAAGCGATGTGCGGACCACTGCGCGCACGATGGCATTCATGCCTTGCGCATCTCCACCCGAGGTCGGGACGCCAATTTTAACTTTTGGTTCGACTGTTTTGGTGCTATCTGCCAAGAGAACTCCTTCGCCCAAGCCTGCTTTGTTATTCTCTCACATTTGGTAGTGCGTTCTTAGATAGAATGTCCCTATCTTTGTGGACTTTTTAGAGGAGTGACATGACAACCCCGATCGATGCAACTCTCACCGACGCTTGGGCTCGACTCGGCCATCTGAACTCGGAACTCAATGTTGATTTCCGCGCGTGGTTCGACGATGAGTTGCGCGCCGGAAAATTTACGTACCAGGCTGGCGATCTGTTCGTCGACATGTCGAAGTCGTATCTCACCGATGACATCAAGGCGGCTCTGCTGGAGCTTGCCGAGCAGGTCAAGCTCGAAGAGCGCCGCGATGCGATGTTTAGCGGCGAGAAGATCAACGTGACCGAAGATCGCGCTGTTCTTCACACGGCGTTGCGCCGCGAGAAGGATGACGAGGTGCTGGTGGATGGCGAGAACGTGATCCCAGACGTTCACGAGGTTCTCGAGCGCATGTACAAGTTTGCAGACGACGTCCGTGACGGCACGTGGACGGGCGTGACTGGCAAGCCGATGAAGACGATCGTGAATGTCGGTATTGGTGGGTCTGATCTCGGGCCGGTTATGGCCTACGAGGCGCTCAAGCCTTACGTGCAGGAAGGTCTCGAGTGCCGCTTTATTTCCAATATCGATCCGACCGACGTGTCGGAGACGCTCAAGGGCCTTGATCCGGAGACGACCCTCGTCATCGTCGCATCAAAGACCTTCACCACGCTTGAGACCTTGACGAACGCTCGTCAGGTCCGCACGTGGCTCCTCGAGTCGCTTGAAAAGCAGGGCGCGCCCACTGATGGTGCGGTGGCCAAGCACTTTATCGCCGTGTCCACCAATCTCGAGAAGGTGGCGGAGTTCGGCATCGATCCGGATAACGCGTTCGGTTTCTGGGACTGGGTAGGCGGCCGCTACTCGGTGGATTCCGCCGTCGGAATGCCGCTCGCGATCGCGATTGGCCCCCAGGCGTTCTCGAACTTCCTTGGCGGCTTTCGCATGATGGATACGCACTTCGTCTCGGCTGCCGCTGAGCGCAACGTGCCACTCCTGATGGGACTGCTCAATATCTTCTACGTCAACTTCGTGGGAGCGCCCTCGCATGCGATCCTTCCGTACTCGCAGTACCTGCACCGCTTCCCGGCCTACCTCCAGCAGCTGACGATGGAGTCGAACGGCAAGCGCGTGCGATGGGACGGTTCGCCTGTCACGTCCCTCACGGGCGAGGTCTTCTGGGGAGAGCCGGGAACGAACGGCCAGCACGCGTTCTACCAGCTGATCCACCAGGGCACCCAGCTCGTTCCAGCCGATTTCATTGCGTTCGCGAATCCCGCGTTCCCGCTGAAGGACGGCGAAAACGATCAGCACGAGCTCTTCCTCGGAAACTTCTTCGGCCAGACGAAGGCACTTGCTTTCGGCAAGACTGCCGACGAGGTTCGTGCCGAGGGCACGGACGAGTCGTTGGTGACGGCCCGCACGTTCCCGGGCAACAAGCCGACGACGTCGATCATGGCGCCGTCGTTGACGCCGTCGGTGCTGGGTCAGCTCATTGCGCTGTATGAGCACATCACGTTTGTTCAGGGCATCGTGTGGGGCATCGACTCCTTCGATCAGTGGGGTGTTGAGCTCGGCAAGCAGATGGCTAACGAGCTCACGGCCGCCGTTGGCGGCGATAAGGACGCGATCGCGGAGCAGGATTCCTCCACGCGCGGCCTGATCGAGTACTACTTGGAGAAACGCACCAAGTAGGCTCCGCTCCATTACGAAAATATAGGCCTCCAGAAACAAGTAAGCACGAGCTTACTGATGTTGTCTGGAGGCCTATATTTTGCTGAGCTGATTCACATGTGTCTGGCTGGGGCGGGCAAACGTCGGCGCTTGAGTGAGATCTACGAAAGCTGATTGCCTATCGGGTGACATAACAGGTCCGCGCGAACCAACGCAATGCCAAGCGAAGCTACCCAGAACGCAAGGCGTGAACCAAAATCCTGGTATTGCGGCGTGCGTTCCATGATCGGAACTGTTTGCAGTTCCGTCTACTCCTTGGGATGGCAAGAGAATAGAGCTGCTACCCTGACGGGGTGGAACGTGAATTTAGTGACGCTTTCAAGGTTGAAGGCGTGATGCCCGAGGGTTTGTACGAACGTCTGATCGACGCTGAACTGGCGGAGCTTCTCGAACGAACAGACATGGAAAGCGAAACATCAGGGGTCGATGTCGCCGACATGCCGCACGTGCTTGCAAGTCACCTCAAAGACCGCATTGAGCGCGCGCTCGAGCAGACTAAACCAGATGATCGGCTTGGGCTTGCCAACAAATTGTTGGGCGAATTGCCTGAGCCGACGCAGCTGCAGGTCTATCGAGAACGTAAGGCGGCAAAACGCAGGAACCCGCGCACGCCGTCTCCCGCGCAGTTGCTATCGCTGTACAAGCCCAGATTCGCCAGCGTGCCGAGCCGCCCTGAGATTCCAATCGCAGAGGTCGCGCTTTTGACGAACAGTCCGACCGATCCTGAGCTTGCTACGGAGCTTCGCACCGAGATGCTCAGTGCTGATTCGGTGGATCTCCTAGGGTCATTCATTAAATGGACAGGTATTCGGGTCCTCATGGAAGGACTTGAAGATCTTGGTAGGCGCGGCGTTCCGATCAGAGTATTGACGACGACGTACATTGGCGCCACCGAGCGCAAGGCCCTCGATGAACTCGTCCGGCGGACAGGGGCAACTGTCAAGGTCAATTACCACTCGGCATCGACCAAACTGCACGCGAAGGCATGGATCTTCCACCGGAACACCACCA
>JBHWRK010000080.1:0-2738 GCA_043426715.1 Trueperella sp.
CTCAACGGATAGAGCGTCTGACTACGGATCAGAAGGCTGGGGGTTCGAGTCCCTCCGGGCGCGCTTCGGCTCAGTGGTTGACTTAAGTGTCCCGCTGGGCCAGTTTCTTTTTCTAGGAGATCTCATGACGCTGACCCCCGAATCCGTGCTCGCCGAGATGTCACAGTGGAGCGTGCAGCCCACAAACGTTGGGGCGGCGTATTCGCTCGACACATACCGTGAGCACGTTCGCGAGCACGGCGAGGCTGCGTTGTTCAAGGGAGGGCAACCCGCTCACGTCACATCGTCGATCCTTGTGCTGTCTACCGACCTCACCGAGGTCTTGCTGACTTTTCATAAAAAGGCGAACATGTGGCTTCAGTTCGGCGGACATCTCGAGCGTAGCGATCGCTCGCTGGCCGCGGCCGCCTGGCGCGAAGGTCTTGAAGAATCGGGCCTAGATGCGTTCACTGCCTTCTCTTATGAACCCTCGGACATCGACATTCACGCCCTCGGCGGGGGGTTCGACGCCCTCTGCCGCGAACACTGGGACATCGCCTTCGTCGCGCTCGCGAACCGGGACTCCGCCGTCGTCGTCTCTGACGAATCCCACGACGTTCGCTGGTTCCCCGTCGATGAATTACCTGACGCCGGCGCCGGCGACATGTACCCGCGCGTGCGCGCCGCGATCGCCCACGCTCGTTCACAATTCTAGGAAATAGTAAAAGTTCCTCGTGTAGACAGCGGGCCCCTTTCACACTCGCTTTTCACATGTGAAGCACTAGTGAGAGTGCGATTTGCGGGGACGCCTCAAACGATGCCCACAGGTGCCTGTGGCAGTTTCCGGTTTCTTCGTAGCCGCCGCAAACCGTTTCCTGGGGAACGGCTACAGCCTGCTGCCTGGCCGGCGTTCGATCTACTCGTTACAGGTAGCTCTTGCGAAGCTGGTCAGGAGAGATAGGCGAGAGGTCGTTGAGCGTTACGTCAAAGAGCGTGATAGCTCCAGTGCGCCCACGCTTAGCCATGCGCGCCACCGCACGTCCGGCAGCTACGAGCACCGACCCAGTGAACTCCGGGTTAGACCCAAGGTGAAGCTGGAAGGTAATGACGGAGTCGACGTCGTCGTCCGTTTTACCAGCGCGAATCACCTGGCCGCCGTGCGGGATGCCGGCGTGGTCACGGGCGAGCTCATCAGCGGAAATGAAGGTGACGGTGGTGTCGTAGTCCTCGAAGTAGTTAGGCATCTCCACGATCTCACGCTCAATACGCACGAGGTCAGCGCCGTCTTCAGCCACCACATAGCACTCGCGCTTATGCATCGTGCGGGGTGTGAGCTCGACATCGCGGCCGTCCTTGACAGCCTCAACCGTCTCTCCGACCGGCACGGTGTACTGCTTCGCATCGGCCACGCCCTCGATCCGACGGACTGCATCCGAGTGCCCCTGTGAAACGCCGGGCCCCCAGAACGTCGTCGTGGAACCAGTGGGGAGCACAGCCTCGGTGAGTACGCGCATGATCGAGAACATGCCCGGATCCCAGCCCGCCGAGATCAGTGCGAGGTTGCCAGCTTCTTCCGCTGCCGCGCCGACTGCGGCGAAATGCTCGGGGATCTTCGCGTGAGTATCGAACGAATCGACAGTGTTGAACAGCTTTGACACCTCGGGCCCCTGCGTGCGTAGATCGGTTGCCGAGCCGCCGCAGTTGAGGACCACGTCGATCTTGCCCACGTACTCAGACATCGAGTCGACGTGTGCAACCGGCGCACCCAACGTGGTGACAGAATCGGGGTCGCGGCGCGTAAAGACCACCACACACTCCATGTCCGACGTGTGGCTCAACGCCAGCTCGGCGCCTCGGCCAAGATTTCCATAACCATTAATTGCTACGCGTATCATGCGATCTCCTCATCTACCGGCCACATCGCGCTCACATGGCAACAATGCGGGCCAACGACTCATTTTGGCACGTCACCGGCGGGTGGTCACGTTTTTTCACCATCCGGAAACTGTCTCGGAGCGGGTGGGACGCCAAGAACGCAAAATATTGTGTGGTGATTCGGTTTTATCTTTTCATATTCGAAGATATGGCTGATATGGCCATTCACATGGCGCAGCGCGCGCTTTACTGCGTCAATCGCCGATTTGAACTGCTCGCTTAAGGAGCCCGACCACTTCAAAATGCCGCGTGTGCGGGAACATGTCGACGACCTGTACTTTCGTTACCTTGTATGAGCTCATGACAGCGAGGTCCTCGGCCAATGAGTCTGCGTTGCACGAGGAGTAGAGCACGGTTTGGACACCGGAATCTTCGATCCACTGAGCAAGTTCCATACCAATGCCGCGCCGTGGCGGATTCACCACGATTGCCCCCGGAAGGCTCCTTCCGCCCGCACGTCCTTGCTCGCGGGCCCAGTGGGTGGCATCGGCGGCGATAAACTCGGCGCGCACGCCCATGTCGTCGGCGGTTTTCTGTGCCGCAGCCACGGCCTGTCCTTGCGTTTCAACTCCAATGACGCGGACACCCCGGCGCGCGAGAACGAGCGCGAATCCGCCGACGCCACAGTACAAATCCCAGGCCGACTCTACGCCATCTAGCCATTCGGAAGCCCGAGTGTAGAGGACCTCCGCGGCCTCTGTATTGGTCTGGAAGAAAGATTGCGGCCGGAGATTGAGAATGAGATCTTCGCCAGCCACGTCAAGGTTCATCGGCAGCACGTCAGCATCTGAAATCAGTACCTCTTCCTCGCCCTCGATGACTCC
>JBHWRK010000081.1:0-4240 GCA_043426715.1 Trueperella sp.
GCACTCGAGCGATTGTCGGATCCTCGTGGTCTTACAAGGTCATGACACCTCGGGCAAGGGCGGCATCGTCCGCCACGTGCTCGGCATGGTTGACCCGCAAGGCGTACATATTGCCAACTTCGGGGCACCAACGGCAGAAGAGCTCTCCCATCACTTCTTGTGGCGCGTAAAGAAGCAGCTTCCGCCTCCGGGCAAGATCGGTGTGTTCGACCGTTCGCACTATGAGGACGTTCTCATCGGCCGCGTGGACAAGCTCGCGCCGGCAGATGAGATCGATAAGCGCTACGACGACATCAACCGCTGGGAAGAGCGCCTCGTCGATGAGGGGTACACGCTTATCAAGGTTGCGCTCATGCACTCACATCGCGAGCAGGGTCTGCGCCTTGCCGAACGACTCGCGCGCCCCGACAAGTGGTGGAAGTACTCGACGAACGACATTGACACCCGCCAAAAATGGCACGCCTACCAAGAGGCTTACCAGATTATGTTCGACCGCACATCCACCGATCATGCGCCGTGGTACGTCGTGCCGGCTGATCGCAAGTGGTACGCACGCCTAGCTGTGACGGAGCTGATCGTCCAGGCGCTCGTCGACCTCAAGCAGGAGTGGCCAATGCCGAGCTGGACACTTGAGGAGCAGCGTCGCCGTCTGCTCGAGACAATGCACGCCGAAGATATGAAAGAAGTTCAAGTTGCGCTCCAGATGAAGCGCGCGGACGTCAACGAATACATCCTTGAAGTGGACCGTATTCGTAGGGCAGTTGACGAGGTTGGCAATCTGGACAACGGCGACCGCGTAGGCGGCTTCATTGACATTCCAACGACGACGATGCTCGACGAAGTTGCGATCGTGCCTGACATCAAGGCCGAGTCTGATACCGATAAGCCCAGCAAGCCGAAGAAAGTCAAGAAGTCCAAGAGCAAAAAATCGAAGAAGGATAAGAAAAAGTAGCTTGCGCCTGCTTCTTATCGCTTAATACAGTGGCTCAACGCCCGGGACGCGTTCGAACAAGTCGCGCTCCTGGGCGTTGTCACGCCCGACGGTCGTAAACGCGAGCATGAAGTCCTCCCAGGGCCAGACCTCGGCCTCAATGTCGCGCGGCATGGCAAAGAAGAAACCGTCTGGGTCGATCTGAGTAGCGTGTGCGCGTAGGGCGGCATCACGCTGGGGGAAGTAGTCCGCCACATGAATCCGTGCCGACGGGTTGACGGCCGGCTCTTTACGGAAGGCCAACCAGTCTTCGAACGGGCTCGAACCTGACTTTTCAAGGATGATCTTGTGGAAGGCTTCGATCCGTGCGCGATTGAACCCGACGTCGTAGTAGACCTTCGAGACCATCCACGGTTCGCCTGCCTCGGGATAGGCGTGCGGGTCGCGAGCCGCCGCCACAGCCGCCATCGTGGCCGTGTGAACACGGATATGGTCCGGATGTGGGTAGCCTCCCATCTCGTTGTACGTGGTCATGACCTGCGGCCGGAACTCGCGGATTTCACGGACGAGAGCTTCGACGACGACGTCCATCGGTTCAAGAGCGAAACATCCCTTAGGCAGTGGTGGGAGCGGATCACCTTCGGGCAATCCCGAATCCACGAAGCCCAGCCACGAATGCTCGATACCTAGCGCCTCAGCGGCAGCTGCCATTTCCTCGCGACGTATCGCCGTTATATTCGCCGCAATCTCCACGTCACCCATGAGCGCTGGATTGAGGATCGATCCGCGCTCGCCCCCCGTTGCCGTCACGACCTTGACGCGGCCAACCGTGGCGTACTTGGCCATCATTCCAGCACCCTTCGACGCTTCATCGTCCGGGTGGGCGTGGACCGCCATCAGTCTGCGTTGTTCGGCCATGAATCTCCTTGAGTTGATCTACCAAGGGCGATTATATGCACACGTTCAATTACTTTCGCAGTTTCTCACGCCACCTTTACCCCCGTCATCGTAGAAAACGGCTCCCAACTGACCCAAGGCGAACGAACGTCGTCGTATCCCTGCGCCACGAGCAAACACCGGTGGATATAATTGAAACCTCGCCAATCGCGGTGTTAGTCTCTGCCACAGACACATGCCCAGCTGTGGCATGTTCTTTTTATTATCACCACCGGGCTCGCGCCCGAACAAAGGAGGAATCCATGGCTGACACCACGTGGCTTTCCCAGGAATCGTATGATCGCCTGAACGAGGAGCTCAACCACCTGAAGACAACCGGCCGTCAAGAGATTGCCGAGCGTATCGAGGCCGCCCGCTCCGAGGGAGACCTCAAGGAAAACGGTGGATACCACGCGGCTCGTGAAGAGCAGTCGAAGATGGAAGGCCGTATCGCAGAGCTGACCTATTTACTTGAACACGCGGAAGTCGGTGAAGCTCCCACTGACACAGACGAGGTGGCCCCTGGCCTCATCATTACGGCCAAGGTGAACGGCAAAGACAAGGTCTTTATGCTCGGCTCGCGCGAAGCAAAAGACTGGGTCGACGTTGATGTCTACCCCGAGTCCGCGCCACTGGGTGAAGCCGTGATGGGCAAGAAGGTTGGCGACAAGACGTCCTACACCGCTCCGAACGGCAAGGATTTCGAGGTCGAAATCCTGAAGATCGAGGCTTCCAAATAATGTTCATACGCCGCCCGGATCCCACAATGGTCTCCAAAAACGAAGCGTTGCCCGGCCGGTCAGTCTCGGTTCTTCCGAGCGCTGATCCACATCTCGTGCTGGGCTCAGACATCTTGCGACCCGTCGAAGACGGCGAAGAGGAGATCTTCCTCGCCGCCGGATGCTACTGGGGCGTGGAAGAAATCATGTGGGACCTACCCGGCGTTGTGACGACCTCTGTGGGATTCATGGGTGGGTTCACGCCCAACCCCACATACATGGAGGTGACCACGGGCCGCACCGGTCACACGGAAACCGTTCGCGTGGTATACCGGACGAACGGCGAGACCTCGCCGCTGCCGCTGATTCTCAAGACGTTCTGGGAATCGCACGATCCGACGACATTGAATTATCAAGGCAATGATGTCGGCACCCAATATCGTTCAGCAATATTCACGACGACGAACGAGCAGGCCGAACTTGCCACGTCGTCTCGCGCCGCCTACAACGAGATATTGTTGGCCAACAACCGCAATCCCATTGTGACGGAGGTTGTGGATGCGGCCGACACGACCGGCTATTTCCCCGCCGAGATCGAACATCAGCAGTATCTGATTAAGGTGCCCAACGGCTACCGGTGCCACTCCACGTCCGGAATGGCATGCCCGATGCCCGGATCCGGTCCGCTCGCAGATCTTTGAGCTCTTGCACGATTCAGCCGGCTAGCGCCTAGGTGGGGTGCACGATTTTTTGCGTATCGGGCTCGGCACAGTGCCATGCCCGAACGCAAAGGATAAGTCCGAAACCTTCGCGCGCGCCGGGTAACGCGGAGGAATTTTAGCTGTGCTGTAGCGCGGATAGTGAACCAAAGTTTGCTCCAGTCCGCATAAGGCTGGTCGATCCTCACCATCCCGAAATATTGTGCCTAATCCGACCGGCCACTGTGCGGGCTCCCACTGGGAGCCCCTCTAAGAGCAATGCCAAGTAGCCCTCAGCGGCGAATCCGAGCACAACCAAATTCAGGCCTAATTCTGTAAGAACGCAAGCCCTGTAGGTTCCGACAAGCCTGTAGGATGGGCTCGGATCTACGTATAACTTTTGAACCGAAAGGTTGTCATGGAAATCATTCTACCTACCGTCAAAGGTGAGTTTGGCGAGACCCCCGAGATCGTTTTCTCTGAGGGTGCTGAGCCTCCCAAGGGCCTGCGCGTTCAAGTCCTCAAGGAGGGCGACGGCCGCGTTGTGCGTGCCGGAGATGAGATTGAGTGCGATTACCACGGCCAGATCTGGGATGGACCTATCTTTGATTCATCCTACTACCGCGAGGACAGGGCGATCTTTCCGATTGGTGTGGGCATGATGATCGAAGCTTGGGACGAATCCCTCGTTGGCCATTCAATCGGCACCCGACTACTCATGTCTGTACCTCCATTTAAGGGTTATGGCGCTTCCGGCAACCCTCGCGCGGGAATCAGGGGCGACGACACGCTTGTATTCGTCGTCGACATCATGGGTATTCAGCCATCCGCGTTCAACTTCAACACGCTGCACGACAACTAAGACTCAAAGACGTCATCGGGGCGGGCATGTCCCGATAGGCGCGATGGTAATTGGAGCGCCGGAGGGTCGTGCCTGCCCTGAATGTTGCAAAGCA
>JBHWRK010000082.1:0-10106 GCA_043426715.1 Trueperella sp.
CCGTGTGCCACGATCAGCCCGACGACCGTGGCGATAACGAGGGTTCCAACGACGGCGGCGCCCATCTTTCCGACGAGCGTGTCAGTGACGGCGTCGCGCAGGTAGCGCAGGGATTGACGGATGCCCTTCTTTCTAACGGGCGTTTCAACGAAGCGGTAGGACAGCTCGGTAATGACGCCCGTGACCAGAAGCGCAACAGCAGACCGGAGGAGGTACTCACCCGAACCGATTGCTACTGGCCAGATCACGGAGGCAATGACAAGGGCGGGCCAGTGCCACAGATACAGACCATAGGAGCGCGTGCCAAACCATCGCAGGACTGCGCTTTCGCCGATGACGCTGAAGATTGAATCGGGTGCGAGCATGGCGGCGATGATGGTGGCAGTGGCGAGGGAGGCCAGGAACATTCCGCCGAGGTAAGCCCATGGCCCCGTGTCTGGCATGATTCCCATAAAGACGAGCAAGATGGCAAGGGCTGCCCAGCCGTACCATGAGCTGTATTGCCGCCAGTGCTGGCGGCCCAGGATTGTGGCGTTCGGATCGGACCAGAGAAAGGCCAGTCCCACTCCGATTGAGATTCCAAATGAATGAGTGTGGGTACCGTAGTACAGATTTGTCAGGTTGGTGCCGTCGTAAAGGGCCATCATCAGGCCAGCGGATGCGAGTGCGAGCACGACGGCGAGCGCGAATCTCGACTTCCACGAAATAAGTAAGGCCAGCACCACGAGCATCATGAGAGGCCAGAGAAAATAGAACTGTTCTTCAATGGCCAGCGACCACAGGTTCTTGAACAGATTCGGTGTGGTCTGGTCGAAGTAACTCGAGCCGTGCAGGATCTCCAGCCAGTTCGTTGAGAACGTTAGAGCTCCCAGCACCTGGCGTGGAGAGCCAACCAAAAGGTCACGGTGAACGGCGAGCGCTGCCGGAATCACCGTAATAATCAACAAAATAAGAGCCGGAACCAACCGACGAATTCGGCGTTGCCAAAATCCTTTGAGGTCGATGAAATTATACGTGCGGTCTTCGCGAAGCAGCAGGGTCGTGATGAGGAAGCCGGAAATAACGAAGAAGACGTCCACGCCCAAGAATCCGCCACGTACACCCGCGGGGAACACGTGATAGAAAATGACGGCGATAACCGCGAGCGCACGCAGTCCGTCAAGCCCCTTGATGTAGCCACCATGGTCGGCCGCCGGTGAGCGAAGCGCTTCGACGGTGCGACGCCGGCCCGGACGCCCGCGACCAATCGGATCACGAGGCTCGCGCCGCGATGGCGCCTGTGGGTCCGATCCGTCAGGCCTGCGCGGGGTTCGCAATCCGTATTCGCTCATCTTATGCCTTTTCCAATGGGGCAAACCTCAGCATAAGGCGCTTCGTTGGCCCTGAATCGAACTTGACGTTAGCTATGGTTGACCGTCCCTTGCCCTCGAATGCCTGAATTTTTCCAAGTCCGAAGGATTTGTGGCGCACTCGGTCACCGACGGCCAGCCCGCCGGTCTCAGGACCAGCCGAGGACGACGTGCCGCCAGCGCCGCTCGAGCCACCGCTCGATCCCACTGACGCCTTGGAGTCCGAATCACCAAACCGCCCGGGTTTGAACGTGGAGGACGTGCCAGACGCACTCGACCTGCCGAACCGACGCCCCGCCCCCGTTCCGAACGCGGGCGCGAAATCGTCGTCGTCATCCCAAGTCTTGCGATAGCGTGAGCACCCCCAGCCATTCGAGCCACGTAGGGTTTGCATGGCCGACTCGTCCCGACGCCAGTCAATCGTCTCGTCGGGGATTTCTTCGAGGAAGCGCGAGGCGGGTAGCTCCTGCGGGGCTCCCCACTGTGATCGCGAACCTGCGCGCGTGATGTACAGGCGCTCGCGTGCGCGCGTGAATGCGACGTAGGCAAGGCGACGTTCTTCTTCGAGTTCGTCGGGCGAATTCATCGAGCGAATGTGCGGGAACGTGCCGTCCTCCATACCGGTGACGAACACGACCGGGAACTCGAGGCCCTTGGCGGTGTGGACGGTCATGAGGACCACTTCGCCCTCGCCGCCATCCTCATCCGGGATCTGGTCGGAATCGGCGACGAGCGAGACTTGGTCGAGGAACTCCCCGAGCGTGCCTTCCTCGTTAACCACGCGGAAGTCCGACGCTACCGAGTGGAGCTCGGCAAGGTTGTCCACGCGCACCTCGTCCTGAGGGTCGTTGGACTTTTGCAGGATAGCCAAATAGTTGGAGCGGTCCATGACCTCGTCCAGAATGTCGGCTGGCTCGGCGCCAGCTTCTGCCTTGGCACGCAGCTCCTCGAGCATTCCAACAAATTCTTTCATCGTGTTCTCGGCGCGGGTCTGCAGGCCTTCCACCGGGGCACGCCCAGCCTCGATGGCGGCATCAGGATGAGCGACGTCCGTGAGCGCAGCACCAAAAGATATGCCCCAGCGGGCGGCGTGCAGGGCGACGGTCTCCTCTGCTTTCGCTCCAAGTCCTCGGCGTGGCTCGTTGAGGATACGGCGAATAGAGACCGTGTCATCCGGGTTGGTGATCGCCTGCAGATACGCGATCGCGTCCTTAATTTCCTTACGCTCGTAGAACTTCGTACCACCTACAACTTTGTACGGGATGCCCGAGCGGACGAACATTTCCTCCAGCGCTCGCGACTGCGCGTTGGTCCGATAGAAGACGGCGATGTCGCCGTATTTCATCGCCTGATCGCGTAGCGTGTCGATCTCTTCGACAACGAACGAGGCCTCGTCCGACTCCGCGTCCGCCACGTAACCGACGATCTTCTCGCCCGAGCCTGAATCAGTCCACAACCTCTTCGGGCGGCGGCTGGCGTTGTTCGAAATGACCGCGTTGGCGGCCGAAAGAATGTTCTGCGTGGATCGGTAGTTCTGCTCGAGCAGGATCGAGGTGGCGTTCGGGAAGTCTTTTTCGAAGTCTTGGATGTTGCGGATCGTGGCGCCACGGAAGGCGTAGATCGACTGGTCGGCATCGCCGACTACGGTCAACTCGCTATGCAGATCGCTATTTTCGTCGCCCACGAGTTCCCGGATGAGCTCGTACTGTGCCACGTTCGTGTCCTGATATTCGTCCACAAGTACGTGGCGGAAACGACGCCGATAGTGCTCGGCAATGTGAGGATGATTTCGCAGCAGCTGGACGGTGAGCATGATGAGGTCATCAAAATCCACGGCGTTCGCGGCCCGCAGGCGACGCTGATAGCCAAGGTAAGCATCAGCCAGCACGGCATCATCGCGGTCGAGATCACGGCGACTGAATTCTTCCGGGCCAACCATCTCATTCTTGAGATCCGAGACGCGGCGCAGAAGATTCTTTGGTGGATGTTGCTTGGTGTCGATATTTTCTTCGCGGGCCACCATCGTCATGAGGCGCGCAGAATCTGCGGCGTCATAAATTGAAAACGTGGAGCGCATATCGAGTGCCATGTGCTCAGATCGCAAGATCCGAAGACAGGCTGAGTGGAAGGTGGAGATCCACATGCGGCGCGCGGTGGGGCCAATCATCTGCTGGAGGCGTTCACGCATTTCGTTGGCGGCCTTGTTCGTGAACGTGATGGCGAGGATTTCCGACGGGCGAACGCGGCCCGTGGCGATCATGTAGGAAATGCGCGTGGTGAGAACGCGGGTTTTGCCGGAGCCAGCGCCAGCGACGACGAGTAGGTGGCCGCCCTCGTGCTCAACAGCTTCCCGCTGCTGTGGATTAAGTCCTGCGAGCATGTCCTCATGAGTGGGTCGTTCCGGTTGACCGTATGGGTCCGAATCGGTCTCCCATCGCGAATCTGGAATCACCTGATCGGTGGCACTCATCTGATCCACGCGTGGCCCGTCCTGATAGGCGCGAGGGTCGTTGCTTTGTTGCACGGCAGAAACCTTGGCGCGCAGGCGATCGGCTGGAGACATAAAGTGTTCAGGCATAGCTCTTCCAGACTAGTTGAGCGCTCCGACTATTGCCGTCAGGCGCCCCGTGAGTCTAGGGCAACACGGCATTATTTACGCCAGAACGTCGAGACGTTCTTCTTATCTTCAATGTTGAAACGGATGATGTCCTCGATGAGGTCATACGGGATCGGGTCCTTCCACGCAAGCCTGAACATTTTCGTGCCGTGGCTGATACCTCTTCTGGCAAACTCGTCTGCGAACTTCTCGATGCCGCGGCCCTCTGGCGCCACCGCCATGTGATTCTTGGCGTAACTGAAGCCCATGATGAAGGTGCCGTGATCTGTCACCATGGGCTGGTTCCATGCGATGCGCCAGTCAAGATGTGGGAACGCGTCCTCGATCCACTCGAGCACCTCGAGGGCGCGCTTGCGGTTGCCGTCCACCGCAATCGTCGAAAGAAGGGGTGCGAAGAATTCGGCGAGCGGCTCATCGTCGCGTAGCAGTGTTGCCATCGTCTGCCTTTCATGGGATGCAATGGGTAAGCCTAAATGACACGTTGGCTCGGTGACTTTCCGGGCTGTTTGACGCCTCGTGATGGTTGTAGTCCGAACTTTACATTCGTTGTGAGTGTGTCGGTTTTGACCGTCGAGAATGCTGTGTCCGCAGGCTTTCCCACACCTAATCGGCCTTCGGCTCCGTAGTCTATGATGACCACAGTACGACGGCCCGGAGGATTTCGAGCCATTTCCCGCCCTGCGAGACATAACAACTGGTACGCAGAACGAAAGGACGTTATGGCACTGACGGCGAACGAAAAGGCGGCACTTGAGGCACCGCGTACAAGGCAGAATACGTTACGCGTCGCCCGCGCTCTCCTCACGACGGAGGACTTTAACCGCCTCCATAAGTCTCACCGCGAAGTGACCCTCACCCAGATGGCAGTTCCCATGATCGGTGCGGTGCTCGTGGTGATCGCCATGCTCGTCGCAAGCACTCACACCGAAAAGATCCTCGTGTATGGGGGCGGAGGACTCATCGCTATCTCCCTGATCTGGATGGTACTGACCCCTCGTTTTACGGGACAGCTGTGGCGCGATTACCAGCGGTGGTACCGCTCGGGCGCCGGGCTAGCTGAACTTAATGATCTCTTCGGCCGCGACCAGGATATGAAGTAGTTCGCACGACCTCGATGAGTTTAATGACCTATCACTGGCCACTCCTTCTCTCGAAGGAGTGCTCCAAGGCTAGGCACAAAAGTATCTAGCCCTGCTTTCTTTTCCACGGAATATATCAACGACGACGGCGCACGCTTGCGCTGGAACGGTTCGTCATGTGTTGCGCATGTTAGGTGGGTTCGACGTCGACGTTAGCGCTGGCCGTCCACGCTGATCCACTTTTCGGGTCCTTTGATAACCGCAAGGCCGAGGAGGTTGGTCACGGAGCCACCGAAGAACAGGATTCGCCCAAAGCCCGCGCGCGATCCTGGGAAAACTGCCCGAGTGAGGTTGATAAATTCTGGAAATGTTGCAGACATCCCTACCTTCACGCTGTACCTCAGGAAGAAAAACGCTGCGATCCCGAGCGCGAAAGTGATGAACGACGACACGAGTGCCCATGGCCGAAACCGTACGTACCTCAACGACGCTAAGGTGAGCATAAGAGTGGTCGCAAGACCAATGGTGAGAGCAACTGAGGGTATCTCGTGATTGCCCGCCCACATGAACACGCGCATGCCCACATCAGTGCCGTAGATCTGGTCCGGCAACCCACGCACGACACCGACTTCAAGGCCGAGAATCGCAGCGACAATTCCACCCACACCAAGGAGAGCTGCAATAATTGTTCGCGCGCTCAGTGAGCGCGCTCCCCTCTTCCGCACTGGTTGCCTCCCTTCGGACCGCAAACGACCGAACGCGATGTCGGGCCGACTGCACGAGCCGTGCTCGCCCATCAGCCGTCAAGAGTATTTTACTCCCACTCGATCGTGCCCGGGGGCTTGCTCGTCACGTCGAGCACCACGCGATTGACGTCATCGACTTCGTTGGTAATTCGGTTTGAGATCTTAGCCAGCAATTCGTAGGGAATACGCGACCATTCGGCACTCATCGCATCTTCCGAACTCACAGGGCGAATCACAATGGGATGACCATACGTACGACCATCGCCCTGAACTCCTACCGAGCGCACATCGGCCAGCAATACAACCGGGCACTGCCAGATCTCTCGATCCAGCCCGGCAGCAGTTAACTCCTCGCGTACGATCGCATCGGCGTCGCGCAAAATGTCGAGGCGCTCGCGGTTTACCGCGCCGATGATACGGATGCCAAGACCTGGCCCCGGGAACGGCTGACGCCATACAAGTTTCTCATCAAGCCCCAGTTCCTCACCGATTGCCCGCACTTCGTCCTTGAACAGGTCACGCAACGGCTCAATGAGCTCAAAGTCGAGATCGTCAGGCAAGCCGCCCACGTTGTGATGTGACTTGATGTTCGCCGTGCCATCGCCGCCGCCCGATTCGACGACGTCGGGGTACAGCGTCCCCTGGACGAGGAACTTGATCTCCTTGCCCTCGGAGCCGGCTTCCTCGAGCAACTGCCGCTGAGCCGCTTCGAACGAACGGATGAACTCCCGGCCAATAATCTTGCGCTTCTCTTCGGGATCGGTCACGCCTTCGAGAGCACCGAGAAACCTCTCTGACTCGTCAACGGCCAAGATCGCCATACCGCGAGCGTCTGCGTAATCACGGATGACCTGCTCGGCCTCTCCTTTGCGCAATAGCCCGTGATCGACGAACACGGCTGTCAACTGGTCGCCAATCGCCTTGTGCACGAGCGCTGCCGCCACCGATGAATCCACGCCACCCGACAGGCCGACGATTGCGTGCTTGTCCCCCACCTGCTCGCGGATCTTCGCAATCTGATGCTCGATGACCGACGTGGACGACCAGTTCGGTTCGAGCCCTGCTCCGTCGCGCAAAAACGCAACGATCTGCTCCTGCCCGAGCTGTGAGTGCTTCGCTTCTGGATGCCACTGCAATCCAAACAGTTTCGCGTCAACGTTCTCCATGGCGGCAACCTCAGCGCCGGCACTTTTCGCAGTCACGGTAAAGCCCTCGGGAGCCTTCGTCACCGAGTCGCCGTGGCTCATCCACACGTTGAGGTCGGTACCGGAAGGTCCGGTCAGGACACCATCGGCCACAGTCGTGGCAGTGGTTTGCCCGTATTCCTTCTTGCCAGTGTGTTCCACGGTTCCTCCCAGCGCATGCGTCATCTGCTGGAATCCGTAACAAATACCGAGCACAGGCACATCGGCCTCAAGCAACGCTGGGTCAAGCTGTGGCGCGCCGTCCGCAAATACCGACGCCGGCCCACCCGAGAGCACAATCGCCTGCGGGTCCTTCGCCAAAATCTTGTCTACAGACCACGAATGCGGCACGAGCTCAGAGAAATAGCCGGCATCGCGCACTCGCCGCGCGATGAGCTGCGCGTTTTGGGCGCCATTATCAATTACCAAAACAGGGCGTAGTTCAGTCACGCCCCTAGCCTATCGCGCAGGCCCGTCATACACGCACCGCGTTACGCACTTCGAGAATGAGCCCGGCCACGCCGTTACAGTTCCAGATCCGGCGCCAGTGCCAGTGTCCTCTTCGTTGTAACGACGACGTCCGAGCCATCGACCGGGTCTGTAAAGGCCAGTTTCGTGGCGAGCAGTTGCGTCGGGAGATCGCGCGCCGCCGTATCTTCCAGGCTGAGCACATGCGGATACAGCGGATCACTCACGATCGGCACACCGAGATGGTTCATCGTCGCGCGCAATTGGTGCAGCCGCCCTGAAATCGGGTGCATCTCGTACAGCGCGAGCCCGTCATGATAATCCTGACGAAGGCGAATATGCGTGCGCGAATTCGGCTCACCGTCTGCGATGTGCACGGCAATCGCCCCCGGCTCCCGTTCGATCCGCAGGTCCACTGTCAGCCAACCCGGCCCGTATTCTTCCCACGCTAGGGTAGCGCGCGCCAGTTCCACCTTCGCAACGTTGCCAAGATCGATCGCCGGCGCCACCGCGACGTATGCCTTATCCACCTCACGGTTGGCAAACAGATCCTGATACGGACCGCGCCATTGCGGATCGCCCGTCAGCAACACCAACCCTGCGGTTTCAGCATCAAGGCGATGGGCCGCCACGACGTCGTCGTTTGCAAACTGCCGGCGCGCCGCTACCGTCACGGTTTTCGCCACATACATTCCCCGCGGGAT
Organism: Trueperella sp.; assembly: GCA_043426715.1. Lineage (GTDB taxonomy): Bacteria > Actinomycetota > Actinomycetes > Actinomycetales > Actinomycetaceae > Trueperella. The sequence goes on from JBHWRK010000082.1 coordinate 8,148, forward strand.
CGTTGCGATTCCATGCGGTTTATCCGCGACGACGAAACGCTCAGCCTCGTGAACGATGTCTAGCACGATCGGCTCGGCAGGTTCGTCGGGAACTGGTCGGAAGATCCACACCCGTTCGCCGGGACGATACGGATGGTCAGCGCGGGCCGGAACGGAAAAGTCGAGAAAAATATCGCCGTCGTCGAATAACGCGCCGCCGTCGGCGCCGAAACGGTCCTGCGCCCACTGGCTGAGAGTCGCGAAATTCGCGTCGGGCAGCATGACTGGCGACGCGTTGATTCCTGCCCGAAACGCAGGCCGAATGTCACGTAGCCGGGCGGCGCGGCGCTGACTGCGCGAACGTCGTCGTGCCACCATTCCTCCTCAGTTGCACTGTTTTCCAACTTGGTCACCGAAAATTAGGAAAACGTGGGACGATAGTACCTGTCTTTATGCGCGAGCTTCCACCGCGCACGCAAGAAAAATTACACGAGAGGATGACATGACGAAGAGCGTCTATTTCACAGCAGCTGAGGGTAATTCTGGTACACGCGGAGTGCTCCGTGTGGTGATCGATCAGCTCAAGAAGGATTATCCCAATCTTGGCATTTTCCGGGCCTTCACCAACGGACCAATCAGCACCGATGAGGAATTCAAAGACGCGCTCGAGCAGGTGGGTCGCAGCGATGATCTCGATCTCGCGTGGGGCACCACACGCCAGAAGTACTTCAATGACGAAGAAGGCGCGATGACCGACCTGGTCAAGCGCTACACCGACTACGCTCACAACTTTGATGCTGTGCTCATCCTCGGCCTCCTCGATGGCGACCCGGTCAATCCCGGCGTCCATGGGCGCACAGGCCGTGCGGCTGCGAACCTTGGTACGTCGGTCTTCCTCGTCACGTCCGGTGCGTTGCGCACACCCGAGCAGGTGACAGATATTGCGGGGCTTGTGGCCCAGGAAATTCAGGGCGAAAATGCGCCAATCTCGGGTGTGGCACTGACCCACGCCCTTCGCGAAACCGCCGAGAAGCAAGGCGGCTACATCGGCGAAGACACCCCGGTTATCTACTTCTACGACGACGAAGAGGTGGGCCTTGAGGAGCGCGATCTGAAGATCATCCGCGACGCTATGGAACACGGCTCTGACGTCATCACGCCGCTGAGCTTCCAGTCCTCACTGATCTCGCGGGCGCGCGCGGATCGCAAGCGCATCGTCTTGCCGGAGGCGTCGGACGAGCGTATCTTGCGTGCAGCTGACGAGCTGATTGCACGCGAGGTTGCCGACATCATTTTAGTTGGCGAGGAGGCCGACATTCGCGGCCGCGCCGAAGAGCTTGGCCTGGATTTGAGCACCGCCGAGATTGTGTCAGCTGAGGATCCGGAGCGTATCGAAAAGTACGCCACCGAGCTTGCGCGCCTGCGCGAACGCCGCGGCATGACGTATGACAAGGCGGTGGACACACTCAAGGATCTGTCCTACTTCGCAACGATGATGGTGCACATGAACGATGCCGATGGCATGGTCTCCGGTGCTGTCAATACGACTGCGAATACGATCGTGCCGTCTTTCCAGATCATCAAGACCAAGCCCGGAGCGGCACTCGTCTCCTCGTGTTTCCTCATGCTCATGGAAGATCGCGTGTACGTCTACGGCGACTGCGCTGTGACCACCAACCCGAATCCGGAGCAGCTGGCAGGCATTGCGATCTCGTCTGCGGAGACGGCCGTTCAATTCGGCGTAGATCCGCGCGTTGCAATGCTCTCCTACTCCACGGGCACCTCGGGTGCCGGCCCGGATGTGGACGCGGTGGTGGAGGCTACTCGGCTCGCCAAGGAGCAACGTCCAGACCTCCCCATCGAAGGTCCGATCCAGTACGACGCGGCGGTCGAACCGAAGGTGGCGGCCACCAAGCTGCCCGATTCTGACGTTGCCGGCCGTGCCACCGTGTTCATCTTCCCCGAGCTCAACTCGGGCAA
>JBHWRK010000083.1:0-6429 GCA_043426715.1 Trueperella sp.
TTCTCTGAGCAGAGGAGCGACGGGACATCGGCACGGTCTTGCGGTCGTTACGTGGATTGTAAGGCCTATGGGTGGGATACCAGCGGTAGTGCGAACCCGTGGGACGGTTGAACCGTTTCGAGGTGACCCCAGCGCGGCAAATCCCCGTGTTTCCGACCACGAATCCTTGCGGACCTTAGCCCGTCATGGGCCCGGCGTGCTACATTGATCACAGCGCCCTTTAAGGCGATCCAGAGAGATCGACAAGGACGGTAGCGGTTTCGCGCGCACATGCCAGTGGCTCTACGCCCAGCGAATGTGGCGCAACGGGCCGTGACCTTGTCGAACGTAGACAGGAGGTCACGTGAGCCAGCCGACGACGATCCTTGACAGCGCGGCAATGCAGCGTGCGATTACTCGTATTTGTTTTGAAATTCTTGAGCGAAATTCTGGCGCGAAAAACATTGTCTTGTGCGGAATTGAAACTCGCGGACTTCCGCTCGCCACGCGAATGGCCGAGCGTATTCACATCGCCGAGGGTGTCACCGTCAAAGTTGGTGCCCTAGATCCCACAGGATTTCGCGATGATCGCCCTAGAACGCATGAGCCAAAGCCCGTCACAGATGTGACGACTGGCCACCCCATTAACGTCGTTGACCGGACTGTTGTTTTGGTCGACGACGTTTTGTTTACTGGCCGAACCATCCGCGCCTCGATGGACGCCATCATGGGTCAAGGCCGACCTCGTTCTATTCAGCTTGCAGTTCTCGTCGACCGCGGTCACCGCGAACTGCCCATCCGAGCGGACTACGTGGGGAAGAACGTGCCTACCTCCGCCAACGAGGAAGTCCTCGTCCACCTGACAGAAACCGACGGCGCCGACTCGGTCCTAATCCAGAAAGTGGCATAGCTATGGTGCACTCCAACCTCGTCTCGATGGACCGCCTCTCTCGCGATGAAATTTACGGCCTCGTCAATCGCGCCCTCGAATTCAAGCGTGGCTCGGCACCGGTGATCCAACCTGGAACGACGGCGATCAACCTGTTTTTCGAAAATTCCACACGCACGTTTACCTCGTTCCAGATGGCGGAACACAAGCTCGGCATGAAGGTGCTCGACTTCGCGCCCGAACACTCCTCGGTCACCAAGGGAGAGACGCTTTACGATTCGGTAATGACGGTCGATTCGATCGGTGCCGACATCGCTGTCATTCGCCACCCGCAGGATAACTACTACGACGAACTGCTTGGCGCGAACATGAACGTCTCTATCGTCAACGCCGGCGACGGAGCGGGCCAGCACCCCTCACAGTCCCTGCTTGACATCATGACGATCATCGAAGAGTTTGGTCAGATCGAAGGCCTCAACATCACGATTGCCGGCGACATCCTCCACTCCCGCGTCGCCTCCTCCAATGCGCGTACACTCGCACGCCTCGGCGCGAACGTCACGCTGTCCGGTCCGCGCGAGTGGATGAATCCGGCGTACAGCTCCTTCGCGTCAACGAAGCCGATGGATGAGGCAGTGGCGAACGCCGACGTCGTCATGCTCCTTCGCGTCCAGCACGAACGCTTCGACGCCGGTCCGAACTTCGCCGCAGCCGACTATCTCGAGCGCTACGGTCTGTCGATGGAGCGCGCTGCCCGGATGCAGGACGGTGCGATCATTATGCACCCGGCTCCGGTTAACCGCGGTACGGAAATCGACACCCGCCTCGTCGAAGCGCCGAACTCGCGCATATTCCTGCAGATGGCCAACGGCGTGTGGGCGCACATGTCGATGCTTGAATCCGTCCTACTTGGTAAGCATGCTCAGAAGCTCGAACTCGCAGAAATGGTGTCATAAGTGCGTACCCTCCTGACCAACCTCCACGTCCTCGATGGCGAGAAGACCGTCCCCGCACAGATCCTCGTCCAAGACGGAATAATCGAAATTGTCTCCTACAGCCCCGATGCGCTCACCGTCCCCGACGCCGAGGTGGTCGATCTCGGCGGTGCGCTCGTGACCGCCGGGCTCGTTGACATCCATATCCACCTGCGTGAACCTGGCCAAACACACAAGGAAACGGTGGCGACCGGAACGGCCGCGGCGGCTCGCGGTGGCTGGACAACCGTATGCGCCATGCCGAACACGGAACCCGACCCGCATACACCCGAACTCCTGCGCGAGGCCATCGAGATTTATGAGAACGACGCCGTTGTGCGGGTTCTTCCGTGGGCGCCAATTACGCCAGGGCTCACCTCCCCCGACGTGGTAGATCAAAAGACGCTTGTCGGGGCTGGTGCGATTGGTTTTTCCAACGACGGCAAGGGCGTTCAGCTTGCGGGCACGATGTACGACGCGATGCTGAACGCAGCCAAGCTCGGTGTACCGATTGGCGTGCACTCGGAGGATGAATCGCTGGTGCGCGGGGGAGTCATCAACGAGGGCGACACGGCCGATCGCTTGGGACTTCCTGGCATGACTCGCCTTGCCGAGACCGTCCAGGTTGCCCGCGACCTCACGATCGCGAAGGAAACCGGCGGGCACTACCACCTGTGCCACGCGTCGACGTCCGAATCACTCGAGATGATTCGCCTCGCTCAAGAGCGTGGCGTCAAGGCCACAGCTGAGGTAAGCCCGCACCACCTACTACTTGCCGATGCGGACGTACCTGAAGACGACGGCACGTGGAAGATGAACCCGCCCCTGCGCTCGCGCGAGGATTCAAAGGCACTACTTGAGGCGCTGCGCGACGGCGTCGTCACTGCCATCGCCACCGACAACGCCCCGCACACGCTCGAAGAAAAGTGCGTCTCCTTCCGCGACGCTGCTTTTGGTGTCGTCACCAACGAGGTGGCGTTCGGTCTGCTGTACACGGCCTTTGTCAAGACGGACAAGCTCCCGCTCTCAACCCTTGTCAACGCGCTTACCACCGGTCCTGCCGAAATCATTTCACGCCCGGATCTTGGCCGGCTCGAAGCTGGTGTTCGTGCTGACATCGCGGCCTTCGACCTTGACAATGTGACGACCGTGGACACCGACGAGTTCGTCGGCATGGGTGTCAACACCCCGTTCCATGGCCGCGAATACTACGGCGAATGTGTGTTCACGATGTTCGGTGGCAAAGTCGTCCACCGTAAGGACGGCGCAGAGGGAGCCGCGCAGTGACATACGCTCCGATTCAGGACCTCACCGTCGTGTCGAACGAGCGCATCGCTCTCGACACGTGGGAGATGACCCTCTCCGGCACGTTACCCAATCTCGTTCAACCGGGCCGGTTCCTAAACCTCCAACCCGTCGGGCTGCTGCTTCGCCGACCGATCTCGATCGCGAATGTGGATGAGCGCGGTTACACGATTATTTACAAGACCGTCGGCGAAGGCACACGCGAGTTTACAAACCTTGTGCCGGGGGATGAGATCTCAACGCATGGGCCACTTGGGCACGGCTTCGATATACGCGACCATCGTGTCGGTCAGAGCGCCATTATCTACGGCGGAGGCGTGGGTGTCCCGCCGATGTACTACCTCGCGCGCACACTCGTTGACGCCGGTGTGAAGGTCGACGTTCGTCTAGGCTTCGGAACAGCCGACGCCGCGTTCTATCTGGACAAGTTCGCCGAACTGGGCACGGTCAGCGTGGCCACGGATGACGGAACCTTGGGTATCCACGGAACCATCGCAGAGCTCGATGAGGCGCTCGTAGGTGATGCGGATGACGAGAGCCGTCAAAGCGGCGTCGTCTATAATCCCGACGCAGTGTATGCGTGCGGGCCGGGTCGTATGCTCCAGTACGTGGCGCAACACTGGGCGGATCACCAAAACGTGCAACTTTCGTTTGAGGAGCGCATGGCGTGCGGTGTGGGCGCGTGCTACGGCTGCGTGAAGCCGACGACGTACGGGCAGGCGCGGTTGTGCGTCGAGGGTCCGGTGCTCGATGCGAGTGAGGTGATCTGGTGAACAGGCTTGCGGTATCGCTTCCTGGGATGGACCTGAAGAATCCGATTATGCCGGCGTCGGGATGCTTTGCGTTTGGCAAGGAATACGCGAATTATTTTGACTTGAATAGGCTCGGCTCGATCATGATTAAGGCGACAACGCTGGAGCCGCGCGTTGGCAATCCGACTCCGCGAATCACCGAGACGCCGGGTGGGATGCTAAACGCGATTGGCCTACAAAACCCTGGTCTGGACGCCGTCATGGAGAACGAACTGGCGTGGCTCGCCGAGCACTATCCGGATCTGCCAATCATCGCGAATGTGGCCGGCTCGATTCCGCAGGACTACTGGGAGGTGGCTGAGCGGATCTCGCAGGCGCCGAACGTGACCGCGATTGAACTGAACATTTCGTGTCCTAACGTGAGCGCCGGCGGCGTGCTGTTTGGGACCGACCCTGCGATGGCCGCAGGGGTCACGCGAGGCGTGGTCGAGGCATCGAGTGTGCCGGTGTACCCGAAGCTCTCGCCGAACGTTGGCGATATAACGGAGATCGCGCATGCTGTTGTTGATGCGGGTGCGGCGGGCATAACCATGATCAATACGCTCACCGGTATGAGACTCGACTTGAAGACGCGCCAGCCGATCATCGCAAACCGGACGGGCGGGCTCTCGGGGCCGGCGTTGTTGCCGATCGCCGTGCGGATGATTAACCAGGTAGCGAATGCGGTGGACGTGCCGATCATTGGGATGGGCGGTGTGACCAGCGCTCGCGACGCTCTCGAACTCATGCTGGCGGGGGCGTCAGCCGTGGCGGTGGGAACCGCAAACTTCACCAACCCGTACGCGTGCCCGGAAATCATCGACGATCTCGAACCCCTCATGGACGAGCTCGGTATTGACAACCTGGCCGATCTTCACAGCGAACGCCTCGGCGTGACTAAATCAAACGAATAGACACCACACAAATTTCCAGACGAGGACCGCTCGCGCAAACGGCCCCTCTTAGTACCTCCCACACGAGACACAGAGCTAGGCCAGACCGAAAGGACACCATGGATACGACCCGCCCGATCATCGCCCTCGACTTTGCATCGATAGAGGAGAGCTACGACTTCGTGGATCTGTTCGACGAGACACTTTTCGTCAAGGTTGGCATGGAGCTCTTTTACAACGAGGGGCCGCAGGCCGTACGCGAGTTCAAAGCGCGCGGGCATCAGGTGTTCTGCGACCTCAAGCTCCACGACATCCCGAACACGGTCGGCCGGGCGGCGGCGCAACTCGGCAAGCTTGGCGCTGACCTACTGACGGTCCATGCTGCTGGCGGGCGAGCGATGATGGAGGCTGCGCGCGAGGGTGTTGGCGAAACGGGCGGTAGGATCGTGGCGATCACGCAACTCACCTCCACATCGGAGCAGGCGATGCGGACCGAGCAGCTTGTGTCCGTGCCACTCGTCGAGTCGGTGCTGAACTATGCCCGCTTGGCGCAGTCCGCCGGACTGGCCGGTGTTGTGTGCTCGCCACTTGAAGCGGAGGCGATTCGCGATACCACCTCAGATGATTTCCTGCGCGTGACCCCAGGCATTCGCACAGCTGGGGCCGACGCTGCCGACCAGAAGCGTGTCACCACACCGGACCAAGCGGCAAGAAACGGATCGTCAGCGATCGTGGTGGGCCGCCCGATCACGCGTGCCGATGATCCTGTGGGGGCTTATCGCTCCATTCGCGCCGCGTGGACTGGCACCAACTAGTCCGATCGAACATCCCAGCGAGAACAATCTCGCCAGCGGATCAGCGCGAACTATTTTTCAATGACCATCATCGAACCGAAGGAACTTTAATGATCACTGACGACTTTCTCGCCGCTCGCGTCGCTGACGCGTTGCTCGATGTTGGCGCCGTCGCGCTTTCACCCGAGGATCCGTTCACGTGGGCATCGGGATTACGTTCACCTATTTACTGCGACAACCGCATCACACTCTCCGACCCCGAAGCTCGTACGGAGATCGCCGAAGGTTTCGCACAAGTGGTGCGAAATTCCTTTCCGGAAGCTGCCGTCATCGCCGGAACTGCCACCGCAGGTATTCCGCAGGCAGCCCTCGTTGCCGACCGTCTCGACCTGCCGATGATTTATGTGCGTTCCCAGCCCAAGGACCACGGGCGCGGTCAGCAGATCGAGGGCCTGATGGAAGAGGGTGCCAAGGTCATCCTCATTGAAGACCTCATATCGACCGGCGGCTCGGTACTCAAGGCGGCCGAGGCAGTGATTGCTGCCGGGGGAGAGGTACTGGCCGTCCTCGCGATCTTCTCCTACGAGCTTCCTGCAGCAGCGGTTGCCTTCGCGAACGCTGGCATCGAGCTTATGACGTTGTCGAACTATCCCACTTTGTTGACAGTGGTCTCCGAGCGTGGCGACCTGACGGATGACCAGAAGGCGACGCTTGCGAATTGGTCGGCCAGCCCCCATGCATGGTCAGACCGTTTTACGAAGGGTGACTAAGCTCTGATGTGCGCGGCTTAGTCGCGAGCAACGG
>JBHWRK010000084.1:0-2986 GCA_043426715.1 Trueperella sp.
GTAGTGAGAAGTTCCCGTAGCGGAGACCGGATGTCGTCACCGACAACCTTGTCGTGAGCGACGTAGACGTGGGCCAAGATCGCCTGGTTGAGCTTGGCCTCGTTGTTCTCCTTGCCGTGGCCCTCGACTTCGTCACCTCCAAGCGGAAGTAGGCGCAGTCCATTAACAGGATCCTCTCCTGAGCTAGGGATAAAGAGTGCGGGGTAGCTGGTTGGCTGCCCCGCACTTCTGTGTTCGACCTTGTGGTGGTCCTGTTCGGCCTACAACAAATGCCCAGGCGCAACATCCTCCACCGCCACGTCAGGCGGCAATTCACGCAGGATCTTGGCGGGATTACCAACGGCGATGACGTTCGCTGGCAGGTCGCGAGTCACCACCGAGCCAGCGCCCACAACCGTGTTATCCCCAATGGTGACTCCGCCGATCACGAGCCGACGAATCATGATGCCGTCACCCATCTCGCCAAGCAAATTCTCCAGTGCCTTTCGCTGGTTCTCGGTGTCGGTATCGTGAGTCTCGTTGAAAAGCTGCTGGTAGAGCATGGCATGCGCGAAGTTCTCCGAGAACACAGGCCCTTCAACCTGATACAGCTCTCCGGCCAACATGCGGTCAAACTGCTCGCGACTGCGCTCGCGCTCCTGCCTGGCAAGCTTCTCCTTTTCCGCATGCCTATCTATCTCGATGACGGACGATCGTCAGTGACGAACGGTCTTCGCGGTCTGATCTCAGCGACACCACGATCTCCACGGCAAATTAATACCCTCTCCAGCCTAGTGCCTAGGCAGTGGCAACTCTCGCAGTCTCCCCACTATCTTTTTTCCACAGTTTCAGATGTAATAAATACATGAACGAACTACCTATTCAAGAATCCCATTCCTGCGGCTGCGGACACACCCACACCGACATCCCGGTGCTCGACGCCCGCGAACTCGCTCCGGCTATCCGTCACGGGGCAATCCTCGGTGCGATTTCCCAGCTCAAGCCAGGTGGCTCGATGAACCTCATCGCTCCGCACAACCCCGTCCCCCTCCTCGACCAAGTAACAGCAGCGAACGGTGACGCCATCGCAATCAGCTACGTATCCGAAGACCCGTGGACTGTTAAGTTCACCCGCACGGCGTAACGCCACATGCCATCCAGCCGCATCGTCTTCCTCATCCTTGGCGGGATATGTCTTCTGGCGGGACTAAACGCCGCGTTCCTTCAGTTGGGAACGTGGGCACCAATCTCTTCCGCAGACGACGACGCTCACGGTCTCGTCATGACCCTGGGCTTTCTTGGTGCGCTGATTTCGTTAGAAAGAGCCCAAGCGCTTGCTCATAGGGATCCGAGCAAGCGCTGGGCCTACCTCGCTCCGGGGCTCTTAGGTCTCGGAGGGCTCGTCCATGCGGTTGGCGGCCCAGGCACGACGGTTGGCATGATCGGCCAGCTCCTCATGGTGGAGGGCGCCATCGCTTTTGTCCTTGTTTACGTCTACCTGTGGAAACGCGCACCCCTCACTCTGGTCGCAACACAAATCCTCAGTGCGGTCGCAGCACTTTCTGCCGCGCTCCTGTCACTGGCTTTTGAAAACTCGGCTCTCATCCCGCTTCTCTCCGCGTTTCTCATCATCACTATCGCCGCAGAACGTGCTGAGCTCGCGCAGCTGAGTATGGGGCCGCGAGCCGTCCCCACCCTGCTTGCAACGTCGAGCGCACTCCTCGTATTTGCTACGGCCTCGCTGCTTTGGCCGATCCCAGCGTCACGAGCATTTGGCTTCGCCCAGCTAGCCATCGCGTTCTGGTTACTCAAAGACGACGTCCCTCGCCGGCTCATCAGATCCACCGGCCTCCATCGCTTCACAGCATTCGCGCTGCTGTTCGGTTACCTCTGGCTCATCGTGGGAGCCCTGACGTGGATTATCACTGGCGGCCAGGTAGGTACCGTTTACTACGACGTCGTTATCCATACGGTTTTCGTCGGCTTCGCCATCGCCATGATAATGGCGCACGCTCCGGTCATCTTCCCTGCCGTCATGGGAATTCCCGTGCCCTACCGGACCTTTATGTGGGTGCCGCTCGTGCTGCTTAACCTTGGCCTTGCAATGAGAGTTTTCGGAGAAATTCTCGACGGCCAAGGAACGATCTGGCAGCACGGCGGAATCCTTAACATCGTGGCAATCTTGTTGTTCCTCGTGTCTGTCGTGGGGGCGGCGATGACTGGTAACCGCGGATCTTCCCAGGAGGCTCGGAAGGCGGCTCGCAACCGACCCACCGGCGTCGCCGAAAAGAGCACGCAATGAATATCGGATCGTCTCCCAATGATCACCCGCGCGGTAGTCACGGCGGGCGCACTACCGCCGCCCCTTCCGCTAAGCGTGTGCGCCGACTGCGCGACTCCGTGGCTCTCGTTTGGCTCATCGCGGCCCTCTTTGTGGTGCCGCTGAATCACCTCATCCCGGCCTCCGATTGGCTCCTTATCCACCTCATCCTGCTCGGCGCTCTCACACATTCGGCGATGGTGTGGTCCGAGTATTTCGCCCACACGTTGCTTAAAACCCGTGCGACCCCGGACGATGAACGCGCGCAAGACCAGCGCATCGGCGTGCTGGGCGTGGGCGCACTTCTTGTGCTTGTTGGCTTCCCGGCCGACCAGTGGCTCATCGTCCTTGCGGGCGCACTGTTCGTAGCCGCAGCGATGGCCTGGCATATTGCGCACCTCCTCAAAAAGTTCCGCGCTGCACTTCCAGGCAGGTTCCGCGTCGTCATCCGTTATTACGTGACCGCCGCCTGCATGCTCCCGATTGGTGCCACCTTTGGGGCCGTTTTGGCATTCGGAGTGAACGACGAATGGCGCGGCCGCCTCATGATCACGCACATGGTGTTCAACCTGCTCGGCTGGATCGGCCTCACGGTGATCGGTACGCTTCTGACTTTCTGGCCCACGATGATCCGAGCCCGGATGGATCCCCACGCTGAAAAGTACGCGCGGCAGAGCTACCCGCTGT
>JBHWRK010000085.1:0-16915 GCA_043426715.1 Trueperella sp.
AGACCGCCCCACCATCGCAGACCAGAAGTCTACATATTCAGATTTTCAACCGTGTTTACTTGAGCTTCTTTCCTGCCGAGCCGAGCTGCTCAGCGGCCTGAACGACGCGCTCAGCCATGCTGGCCTCAGCCTTCTTGCCCCACGTGCGCGGGTCGTACATCTTCTTGTTGCCCACTTCCTGATCAATCTTCAGGACGCCGTCGTATTCCTTCATCATGTGGTCGACGACCGGGCGGGTGAAGGCGTACTGGGTATCGGTATCGATGTTCATCTTGATGACACCGTGGCGGACCGCAGTTGCGATCTCTTCCTCGGACGAGCCTGAACCACCGTGGAACACGAGGTCGAATGGCTTCTCCTTGCCGTACTTCTCGCCGACGGCTTCCTGAATCTCGCCAAGGAGCTCAGGGCGGAGCTTGACAGCGCCCGGCTTGTAGACGCCGTGGACGTTTCCGAACGTCAGAGCCGTGATGTAACGGCCCTTCTCGCCAAGGCCAAGAGCCTCTGCGGTTGCCATGCCATCTTCAACCGTGGTGTAGAGCTTCTCGTTGATCTCGTGAGCAACGCCGTCCTCTTCACCACCGACAACGCCGATCTCAATCTCGAGGATCTGCTTTGCCTGGTTGGTGAGGTCGAGCAGCTCCTGCGCGATCTCGAGATTCTCATCCAGCGAGACAGCCGAACCGTCCCACATGTGCGATTGGAAGATTGGCTCGCGGCCAGCCTTCACGTCCTCGATCGACGCCATGATGAGCGGGCGGATCCAGGAATCGATGTTCTCCTTGGCACAATGGTCAGTGTGGAGAGCAATCGTGACCGGGTAGTTCTTGGCGACTTCACGCGCGTATGCAGCGAGTGCGAGCGAGCCAGCGACGCGGTCCTTGACCGTGGAACCAGAGAGGTACTCTGCTCCACCGACCGAGACCTGGATGATACCGTCCGACTCCGCATCTGCAAGGCCCTGGAGGGCTGCGATGAGGGTCTGCGAGGACGTGACATTGAACGCCGGGTATGCGAAGCCTTCCGCCTTCGCGCGGTCGATCATTTCGTTATAAACCTCAGGTGTTGCGATTCCCACTGGTAAGTGCTCCTTTGCTCGCGAATCTTTACGTAGATAATTATCTCACCTTTTTGGCGCAGTCACTAGCCGATAGGTCCCCATTGGGCTACATGCGAACTTAAAAACAGCGCACGTTGCGACATACAGTGGCAAGACGCTCACGAACAGTCCGTTCGATGCCGCCTACGGAGGGTGTTACGTCATTCTTTCGAGAACATGCGGTGAAGACTGATTGCCGCTCAGCTGCTTATCTCCGTGCGCTTTAGAGGGTTCCGCTTCGTCTTGTTGCAAAGATGCAGCCGGATGATCACGAGATAGACTCAAGGAGAGGTGGAAATCATGGTTATTTCAGATCCGTTCGAAGCTGCACAGGCACTCGCCGAGTTAATGGCAGGAAAGAAGACATTGGCGATCACGGGGGCAGGTATCTCCACGGACTCCGGCTTACCGGACTACCGTGGCCAGGGAACCACTGAAAAGCCCTCGATCGAATACGACATGTTCGTGGCTGACCCCGTCTGGCAACGCTGGGTATGGCAACGTAATCACGAAACGTGGCGAGTTTTCGAGTCGCTCGAACCATCAGCCGGACACAAGGCCATCGCACGCCTTGAGGCCGCGGGCCTCATATCCGGCGTCGCCACTCAAAATATCGACGGCTTACACACGAAGGCTGGAACTAAAAACGTGTGGAAATTGCACGGGTCGTTCGCCGAGGTACGCTGCCTCGACTGCGGACGTGTGATTTCGCGGGAGGAATATACTCCCGATCTGGACGCTCTCAATCCAAATTGGCCGCAGTATGATCGCGACCCGGCCGTCTTGGCCACCGCCGATCGCGAAGACGCCGAAGCCTCGACCTTCGAGGTGGCGCCGTGTTCGGCATGTGGCGGGTTGATGAAACCGTCTGTAGTGTTCTTCGGCGAAGGATTACCAAGCGACGATATGGACGCTGCCATGCGAGCAGCAACGGATGCCGACGTGGCGCTGGTCGTGGGAAGCTCGCTCGTGGTCAACACTGGCATGTGGATCACGCGCCAGGCGTGGGCAACGGGATCGCCGCTTGCGATTATCAACTACGGCCCGACTGCCGCCGACGGCATTTGCGACCTGCGCATCGACGCCGGGGCATCGGAAACGCTCGAGGAACTTGCGAACCTTTTGGGGGCCTGACGGCTCGCAAAGTGCAACTTCTGCTGGGTGCGGCGAAAGACCACTAAGCGTTTTCCTGCTCAGCCGTTCGCCGAAGCGTTCTTTTCGCGCCAATCATTGCGTGTGCGCCATCATTGCACCGCCGCAGTATGCTTCAAGGAACGCACGATCTTTCATCAAGCGCACGCTTGTGTTCAGCGTCCCTGTTGGAGATAGTCGGTAAGCACGTCAATGATTGGGATATCGGCGGGTGCCCACTCGACCGAGTCCAGTTCGTCTGCCGCGAGCCAGCGCACTTGCGCATGCTCGGTGAGCTGGGGTTCGGCGTCGTCGTCAAAAGTGCAGAAATAGGCATCGAGGATGACGGTGCCAAAGTGGTAGTCGTAGACGCCACGCGCAACGAACTCCCCGACCTCCGCGTCCGCTAGGAGTTCCTCTCGAAGCTCACGGGCAAGCGCCTCCTGCGGCGTTTCGCCGGGCTCGATTTTTCCGCCGGGGAATTCCCAATAGCCGGCCATTGAGGAATGCGGGCCACGCTGAGCGGCGAGAATCCGGCCGTCGCGTTCGAACACCGCACCAACCACGTGAATTTTCTTCTGCGACACGGGCTTGTCCTTTCAGGCATTTGAGGCTGGCGGGCGATGTTGCCGGATCCACTCGTGTTGTGCGATCGCGGCTGCGGCGGCGACGTTAAGCGAGCGGGTTGAGCCAAACTGCGGGATGTACACGGCCTGCGGGCAGATGGCGCGTAGCTCCTTGGAGATGCCGGTGGATTCCTGGCCGAACACGAGTACTGCGCGCTCGGGACGATGCGCATTTTCGATCGCTCGGGTGTCGCCAGTGTTATCGACAGCCACGAGTGTGTAGTCATTGGCCGCGGCCCACTGTGCGAGGCCAGCAGGTTCAGGGTGGTGATGAATGTTCAAGTAGCGGTCCGTGACGAGGGCGCCGCGTTTGTTCCATTTCCGACGGCCGACGATATGGACGCCGCCCACGTTGAACGCGTTGCCGGTACGGACGATGGAGCCGATGTTGAGGTCATGGGCAAGGTTTTCAATAGCGACGTGCAAGGCTGAGCGGTCCTTCTCGAGTTCCGCGTGGATGGCCTCGACCGTCCAGTAACGATAGCGGTCGACGACGTTGCGGCGGTCTCCGTTGGCGAGCAGCTCGCGATCGTAACGGGGATCGTCTGGTACTGGCTCGCCCGGAAACTCCTCTTCCCACGGCCCAACACCGACGATTCCGCCGATTTTTTCGCCGTTTCCCCACACGTTGAACCCGTGCGGATCGTCCGGCACGGGCGTGGTTGCGTGTTTGTCATTCACGATGTCAATTCTGGCATAGGTTCTAAAACTGTGGCTCTGGGAGGGTGTCGATCGGACCACCATCCGCCCACAGTCGCGGTGCGAGATCGTGGAAGAGGACGGGCACGCCATCGCCGGTCAGGGGCGGATCGAAGCGACCTTCGATCACGTCAGGCGTGTAGGAACGAGCGCCGCTGCTATCCACCACGAGAGCACCGCCATGCGCCCGTGGATCTGGGCCATCGGACGGGGCGGAATACACAAAAAGACGCCGGGCTTTAAGATCGCCGGTGTCAGGATCGTTGCAGTCTTCGACCTGAAGAAGACGAATCATGCCCTCAGGCACGCACACGTGTACGACGGCGCGGCCGGGGTCGAGTGGTTGCGCGACAATCTCGCCGGCTGTGAGCCGACGCGGCTTATCTTTGCGATGCTTGAGCATGAGGTCTGCTAGAAGAATTGAGACCTGGGATCCGTAATCAAGGCTCGGACCAGCCACCCACGACTCGGTATCCAAGACGTACCGGATGAGAACATCCATGCCCTCCTCGAAAGGTTTCAGGACGTTTGTGGCATCAAACTGTGTAAGACCGTCGTTATTGATGTAGCAAGAAAACTGAAGACCCTCTCCGATACTGAGGATCGGTTGGTCGATGCGCAGGACGGCCTCAGACACGAGCGAGTCGTACCAGAGTAGAAGGTCGCGATTGTCGAACGAAAATGTGAAGTGGCCCGGGGGCACGGTATCGAGGTACCAATCCTCGTGAACCGGCCATGGGGTGAAGTACGACAGCATCGGCGCTCCTTTCCTTCCGATCTTACCGGCTCATAGGCCACATACTGGCGAAGTGGCGCGCTTTGGGCGGCGATGATCGGGAAGCGCGCGGTTAACACATTTCGAGGTCGGCGAGAGTGAATGCGTGGAGATGGTCGGTCGGTTTACGGGTGAGCAGCGCTGCACTCGCGAGGACCTCCGCGCCAGCGCGGGTGACGGCGTCGATGGCCACATCGAGATTGTCGGGAGTTGTATCGACGACGACGACGCGGCGGCCCGCGACGAGCGGACCGGCGATCCGCGCGCGAGATGATGGTGTATCGGTGTTAGAGCTCGCGTCCCTGTGCGGGTGCGAGGGACGAATGGTGAAAGCATCGATGTGTTGGCCTCGGGAAGCCGTGGCATGGAGGATTGCGGTAGCAACCGCGAGCGCACCCTCTCCCGCACCGCCAATTGCATCGACATCATCGGGGCCAAGGCCATGTTCCTCGAGCATGTCGAGCATGACGTGCCCGATAAGAGGACCCGCGTCGCGGTGTAGAGCCGCGGTCAGAAGATTCTCCGGGTCGGCAACATGAAGCGATTGGTCGGAGTTAAACGTTGCTATCTCAACGATGAGCGAGATAAGCCGAGCTTTCGGTGCGTCGTTGATAAACATGAATGCATTCTAGGCAGAGCGATAGGTTCACGTGCAATCGCCTGTCTGGCGTGAAAGCAGATCTCCACATCGGAAGATGTCGAGTCACGAGGGAATCACACTGTGCAAACGAACATGTTCGAGCGAGCTGACTGTGCTCACCTGGTCTGGTGTGAGAGAAATCCAGTGTGAGCGTGGTGCTGTCGTCGCGCTGGTGTGGGTGACGAGCGCCTAGTGACGTCCGGACAGCCCCGGACCAGCCACCTTTCGAATAAGTGAACGCGGTGCGAGCTTCACGGCGGCAGCCGCAACCTTGTACAGCGGCGTAGGCGTGACGATGACTCGACCTCGGCGAGCTGCTTCCAGCGCGGCGTCAACGATCTGTTGCGGCTCAGCGAATACGAAATCCGGCCATTGCGAGGAATCAACCTCTGAGCGTTCGTGGAATTCGGTGCGGATAAGGCCGGGTGTCACCGCCGTAACACTGACGCCACTTCCATCGAGTTCAGTAGCCAAGCCCTCAGAGAATGTGCGCACCCACGCCTTGTGTGCCGAGTAGGTGCCTTGGGTTGTCAGTGCGGTCATCGAAGAAACGTTGATGATCGACCCGTAGCCGCGCTCGCGCATCGCAGGCGCGGCGGCGTGGCACAGTACCATGACGGCTCGTACCATGACATTCAGACCGTCGAGCTCCCGTTCGAGCGAGCCACCAATGAAGTCTTGGCCGAGACCAAAACCCGCGTTGTTCACCAGCAGTGAGACCGGCGAGTCGGACGTGCCAAGCCGCTTTGCTACGCGCTCCAGATCGTCGTAGTTGCCAAGGTCGGCTGGCATTACCTCCACATGGACGCCTTTGGTGCGCAGTTCACCAGCAAGTTCGTCGAGCCGGTTCGCGTTGCGAGCGATGAGGACGAGGTCATTGCCTTGGTCGGCGAGTGTGCGGGCGAATTCGCGGCCGAGACCCGCGCTGGCGCCAGTGATAAGTGCTCGAGACATGCCCCAAGGCTAGCGCACCTCCATTCAGCTAACGCGCTGACTTCTCTTACCGACTTGCGACGGGTCACGCCCAGGCCGCTCACCCGGCTATCGCGTCGACCGTTCGCTAGGCTGGAGTGCATGAAGTTTGCGACCTGGAATATTAACTCAATTCGCGCCCGGACGGACCGCGCCGTCGACGTCCTGAAGCGTCACGACCTCGATGTGCTTGCTTTGCAGGAAATCAAGTGCAAGCCGGAACAGTTCCCGCTCGAACCGTTCACAGACCTCGGCTACGAGGTGGCGGTCGAGGGCCACAACCAGTGGAACGGAGTCGCGATTGTCTCCCGCCTCGGCCTCGACGACGTCAAGAACGTTTTCGACGGCCAGCCCGGCTTTAAGAAGGGCACGCCGGCGGGCGAGAAGCTGTTCATCGCAGGAGATCCAGAAGCCCGCGCCATCGGCGCGACCACGGGCGGCATTGAAATCTGGAGCCTGTACGTTCCCAACGGTCGCGAAATCAACGACCCGCACTACCATTACAAGCTTGCCTGGCTAACAGCTCTCAAGGATCGCGCAGCTGTCCGGCTCGCCGAAGAACCCGACGCCAAGATCGCACTCGCCGGCGATTGGAACGTCATCCCTACCGACGATGATGTGTGGGACGTCAACGGCACCGGCGGACTCTACCTGTCTCAGGAAGAGCGCGACGCCTTCTTCGCATTCGAGGACATCGGCTTCACCGAGGTCACCCGCGAGCACGTCACGAACTACACGTTCTGGGACTATCAGCGCCTGCGCTTCCCGAAGAACGAGGGCATGCGCATCGACTTCGTCTACGCCTCCCCCGCACTCGCGAAGCTCGTCACCACCGCGGACATCGACCGCGACGAACGAAAAGGCAAAGGAGCCTCAGACCACGTCCCAGTGATCGTCGAGTTCGACCTCTAGTCCGCGTTGCTCGCGCCGTTCGTCTGGCGCAACCAACTCGTCCTCACATAAAGGGAGACAGCAGATCGACCTGGCCCGCAGGCTCAGGGTCGATCTCAATCATCGCGTCCGTAAGCGCCGGCCAATGCTGAATGTGTTCCTTGTTGAAGTCCTTCACGCCAAGGAACGAGCCGGCCTTCCCCTTGCCAAGGTCGACATAAAAGAACGAACCGGACATCCCGAAATGCCCAACCACGTGGTTGGAGAAGTTCGTGCCGGTCCAGTGCGGTTCAATCGGGTTGCGAATCGAGAACCCGAGACCCCACGGGTTATTCTGCGAGCGGCCGTAGCCCGGTGTCACACCCGGGATACCCGCGAACTGTGATTGGAAGGCCTTCTCCGCCAATTCACGGGGAATCAACGTCGGTTTGAGTACCTCACGCCCGAACGGAACCAGACACTTCGCACAACCCGTGCCCGAGTGCGCAATCGAACCCACAATACGCACAGAGTCCATACCCAGCGGGTCGAGCACTTCCTGTTGAATCCAATCCTGGATTGACATGTCGAGGTATTTCTCAGCCTCCTGTGCCATCACGTCGAAACCGTAATTCGAATAAATTCGGCGCCGTCCAGGCTTCGCCAACACACGCCCCTCCTCGGGCGGCAGCCCCGACGCATGCGAGAGCAGGTGCCTAAATGTCGATCCCTCAGGGCCTGCTGGCGTGTCCAGATCAAACTTTCCTTGGGCAATCGCCACGAGAATGCCCCACGCCGCGATCGGCTTGGTCACTGACTTATAGTTGTAAATCTTTTCAACGTTGCCCACCTCGAGCATGACGTTGTCGGCATCAAATGCCACGTACGTATGGTCGAAGGTGAACTTATCTTCCGGGAGAGGCTCAACAATCATGTCTCCACTCTCGCATAATCCGCGCGGTTTCGCGTGGGCGCAGGCCACACTCCGCAGGCGGCTTAGGTCGTACGTTTCACATGATGACGACCGAGGTTTTTGTCTTACCTTTCTGCGCATGCGGGTGTCCGCATTGCGCCGCATTTAGCACAGCGTGCCAAATTGGCTACAATAACGGTATGAAGGACGAAACGCCGAGGTTGTTCGCGGACGGGGTTCGATTTGAAACGTCGCCTGATCCGCTCCTCGTTGAGTCCGAAAGAATGGTTGGGCCAAATCTGTATGCGTCTGGACCGCTTCAGCGTTTTGGGCGACGAGCTTATCCGCCCCCGCGCACTGGAGATGACCACCGCCGTGCCAAGTACGCCCGAGACCGTCAGGCCGCAATCCGCGCACATCCCTCACAACCAGGCCGATCAACCGCGTTCACGCGCAACCGCTCGCCGGAGCTCGCGCCGATGCCAGAACGTTCAAAGCGTCTCTTCGCCATTTTCCTCGCATTTATGTTCGGCACTCTCGGCGCGCATAACTTCTTCCTCGGCAAACACAATCGTGCGGCCGTGAACATCGTCGTGTGGCTGATGGGCATGGCTGGAACGTCAGCGACCGGAATCGTTTTCCTCATGCTGCCGATCGTGGCTCTCGTCCTCGTCGAGTCCGTGCAGATTTACCGTGGCACGGGCGACTACACCGAGATTCGCTAACTGAACGTCCACCGAGCTTATTAACAACAACCCGCCCAATACAGGCGGCTTTTGTTGGGAGTTGTCAAAGGTGACGATGAATAATTGACAGGCCACACGCATAGGCGTGTGGCCTGTCAATTATTTAGTTCGCCAGCTTACCGCTCAGTATCAGTGCGACCCCTTATAGCGGCGAATGACCTCAACTTGGCGTTCCTTCCACGGCAGTGCTTCTTCAATCTGGGCAGCCAACCCGAGCAGGGTTTCGTCCATGCCGATATGGACGGCGCCCAGCATGATGGAGAAGGGGAGTTCCACGCCATTCTCCTCGTCGAGCGGATCGCCGTTCGGCCACTCCTGTCCCACCTTGCCCGCAAAAACAGGCAACGCGATTGAGGGCGATCCGAGCATATTCCACACGCTCGTCCACGGAGTGAAGCGGCGCTGGGAATAGAAATCCTCGGCGGGGTCCTCCCTCATGAGATCCGCCGGGCGGAGCGTTCCAGCGGGGAGCGTGGGCGTAAGGATGACGTCGAAGTCCGCCCACTCGTTCACAACCTTGCGGGTCAGTATCTGCATGCCAGAGACCGCGTTCGCGAACTGAGCCGCCGAGAAGTTTTCGCCCATCTCACGAAGCCAGCGCGTGAGAGGTTCGAGAAGTTCCATTGCCTCGTCGGGGATCGGAATCTGCGCCGCGGATGTCGACCACAGCGGCATGAACGTCTCCCAATCCTGTGAGTTCATCGGGCGCGGTGCCATCTCCACGTGGTGGCCGAGCTCCTCAAGCGTTCGAGCCGTGAGTTCGACGGCCGAACGCGAATGTGGATGCATGTCAATCTCTTCGACGTTAAGTGGCTCGTACAGGATGCCAATTCGAAGCGCACCGGGATGACGATCGCAAGCGGCAAGGTACGAGGTCTGCGGACGCTGACGCAACCACGGATCACCGGGTTGGTGCTTCGAAAGCACGTCCAAGAACGCTGCCGTGTCACGCACATCGCGGGTGATCACGCCGTTCGTTGCAAGTCCAGCACCGTCAGCGCCAGGCGCCGCCGAGACCAATCCACGCGACGGCTTGAGACCCACCAGACCAGTGGCCGCCGCTGGAATCCTAATCGAGCCGCCACCGTCCGAGGCCGATGCTACCGGCACGATTCCCGCCGCTACAGCGGCGGCGGCGCCACCTGACGATCCCCCAGCCGTTCGGCTCAGATCCCATGGCGATCGCGCTTTCGGGCCGGCCACCGGCTCGGTGTAGGGCGGGAAGGCAAACTCCGGAGTCGATGTTTTTCCAATGCAGATCGTGCCAGCGGCAGCGAACATGTCCACGATGGCGTCGTTCACCTCCGCCACGTTGCCCTTCAGCACGCGCGAGCCAGCCTCCATCGGTTGGCCAGCCACCTGGTTAAGATCCTTGATCGGAAGTGGCACACCGGCGAAGGCAGGGGCACCGCCGTCGGCCAGTGCACGGTCAGCGTTGGCGGCCTGATCGCGGGCCAACTCGGCAGTCAGATGTGCGAAGGCGCCCACCTGCTCACCAACTGTTTCCGCACGCTGGAGCGCATTGTCGGTCACCTCGGTCGCAGACACCTCGCGCTTACGGAGGGCGGCGGCCAATTCACGGGCAGTCATCTCATTCAAAGTCATGGCCCGATTCTCCCACGGAACGTGGGTCAGGTGGCGGGTGCACAATACGCGGATAGGTAATTTACGTGCCCTTGCACGGGCCACTGAGTAGTCTGGGCGCATGCATTACAACCTCATCATTATTGGCTCCGGATCAGCAAACTCGATCCCGGGTCCGGAGTTCGCAGACCAGAAAATCGCCCTCATCGAGGAAGGCACGTTTGGCGGAACATGTTTGAACGTCGGGTGCATCCCGACGAAAATGTTCGTCCACACCGCCGATCTCGCTCGCCAAGCCGCCGATGGTGCTCGCTTCGGTCTTGACACCTCATTCGACGGAGTCGACTGGCCAGCGATCCGCGACCGCATCTTCGACCGCCTCGACCCCATTTCTGTGGGCGGGCGCGAATATCGCGCGTCGCACAAGGACAACGAGAACCTCGATTTGTACGAAGGCACGGCGAAGTTCGTAGGCCACAAACGCATCGAGATCACGACGCCGGAGGGGCCAGTTGAGTTGACAGGAGACCGGTTCGTGGTCGCAGCCGGCTCACGTCCAATGCTGCCCAACGTGGCCGGAATCCACGACGTCGATATTCTAAACAATGCGTCGGTCATGCGTATGGAGACACTTCCCGAGTCGATGATCGTGCTCGGTGCGGGCGTCATCGCAGCTGAAATGGCAGCCGTTTTCGCGGCCTTCGGCGTGGACGTGACTGTGGTTGGGAATATGGGCACGATGCTCGACGAACTCGACGCTGACATCTCCCGCGCTTACACTCACCTGGCAAAGAAGATGCACAGCGTAGAGATGGACTTCAATGCCACGAAGGTCGAGCGCATCGACGGGAAGATTCACCTGACCGGCGTGCAGAATGGCCACGAGCGCACGATCATCGCCGACGAGATTCTGGTGGCTACGGGGCGCAAGTCCAATGTCGATCGACTTGATGTGCACAAGGCTGGGATGTCGGTCACGGCGGGGCGCCTACGTGCTGATCGATACCAGCGCGTGCTCGATGAGTCAGACGAGGCGATAGAGGGAGTGTTTACTCTCGGCGACGTCTCATCGCCCTACATGCTCAAGCACATCGCAAACCACGAAACGCGCGTGGTGCGGCACAATCTGCTAAACCCCCGCGACATGATTGAGGTTAACCACCAAGGCGTACCAGCCGCAATCTTTGGCCATCCGCAGATCGGCACGGTGGGCATGACGCAACGAGCGGCCACCGAAGCTGGCCTCGACTATGTGGTGGCCGTGCAGAAGTATGAAGACATCGCCTACGGCTGGGCTATGGAAGACACCGATGGGTTTGCGAAGTTCATCGCCGACCGGGAGACCACGGCGATCCTCGGCGCGCATATCATCGGCCCGCAGGCACCCACCCTCATTCAGCAGGTCATTCAGGCGATGTCCACCGGCCAGACCGCACGCGACATCGTGCGTTCTCAGCATTGGATCCATCCTGCCATGCCGGAACTGATCGAGAACGCACTCCTCAAGGTGGTCGAAGTAGCTGGGGACGACGCCGTTCCCGCCTCGTTTGAGGACCTCACTGAGGCTGATCTCGCTGACAGCGCGGAGTAACTGCGACTCTTAGTGCTCGATCCAAAGCACGCAACGTGGGCGCAAAAAGAATGACTTTTTGCGCCCACGTTGCGTGTCGGTTGCATCTTTCGTGAACCGCTGAGGTGAACCCCTTAGTTGACCTTAGTCAGAATGAGCCTGTGCTGACGCACCGGTTCGACCTGCTCCTCGGCCGCGGCCTCGCCATCGCGATCCAAAAAGGACGTGTCGAGCTCGGGTGAATCCACCAGAACCGTATCGCCGTCTTGAACTTCTCCTGCAAGGAGGAGCTTTGCCAGCTGATCGCCGATCTCGCGCTGGATGAGCCTGCGCAAGGGTCGGGCACCGTAGGCCGGGTCGTAGCCTTCGAGGGTCAGCATGCTCTTCGCGGAGTCCGTCACATCAAGCCTGATGCGACGCGACGCAAGTCGATCCATGAGATGAACGATCTGCAGATCCACGATCTTGCCGATTTCTTCAACGCTCAGCGGGTCGAACACGATGATGTCATCTAGCCGGTTCAAGAACTCTGGCTTGAAGTGGGCGCGAACCGCTGACAGAACGGCGTCGTGCTTCCCCTCCTCGGACAACTCCTCGTCGATCAAGAATTGCGAGCCGATGTTCGACGTCAGGATCAGGATCGTATTGCGGAAGTCCACAGTACGGCCTTGGCCGTCGGTGAGGCGACCATCGTCAAGGACCTGGAGCAGAATGTCGAAGACTTCGGGGTGTGCCTTTTCGACCTCGTCGAGCAGGATCACGCCGTAGGGACGCCGACGAACAGCTTCGGTGAGCTGGCCGCCTTCCTCGTATCCGACGTAGCCCGGAGGTGCGCCGATGAGGCGCGCCACCGAGTGCTTCTCGGAGTACTCCGACATGTCGATGCGTACCATGGCGCGTTCATCGTCGAAGAGAAAATCCGCGAGCGATTTCGCAAGCTCCGTCTTTCCAACGCCGGTGGGGCCAAGGAACATGAACGAGCCGGTGGGGCGGTTCGGATCGGCCACGCCTGCGCGCGAGCGGCGCACCGCGTCCGACACCGAGGCCACGGCTGCGCGCTGGCCGATGAGGCGCTTTCCGATGTGGTCTTCCATCGTCAGGAGCTTCTCGGTTTCGCCCTGCATGAGGCGCCCGACCGGGATACCTGTCCAGGCAGCCACAACTTCGGCAATGCCGTTCGCGTCCACCTTCTCCGCGATCATCGGGGTTTCGTCCGTGTCGTGCGCGGCTTCTTCAGCTTCGTCGGCGTCAATCTGAGCCTGGATGCCCGGGATGTCACCGTTTTGGATGCGGCCTGCATCCTCGTAGCGTCCCTCACGGATGGCCTTTTCGAGCTCCGTCCGGAGCTCATCGAGGCGCACGCGCAGGTCTCCGACCTTGTTCCGACCAGCCTTCTCTGACTCCCAGCGCGCGTTGAGCGCGGAGAGCTCTTCCGACTTGTCAGCGAGCTCAGCCTCTAGGCGGTCGAGACGATCGGCTGCTGCGGCATCGAGTTCGTCCGTGTCCTCGAGGTAGGCCTTTTCCATCTTTAGGCGGTCTACCTGGCGTTGGAGCACGTCGATCTCTTCAGGCGAGGAATCGAGCTCCATGCGCAAGCGGGATGCCGCTTCGTCGACCAGGTCAATCGCCTTGTCGGGGAGCTGGCGGCCCGAAATGTAGCGGTCCGAGAGAGAGGCTGCCGCCACAAGTGCGCCGTCCGAGATCGTTACCTTGTGGTGCGCCTCGTACTTCGGCGCAATACCACGCAGGATTGCCACGGTGTCCTCCACCGACGGCTCACCAACGAACACCTGCTGGAAACGGCGCTCGAGGGCCGGATCCTTTTCGATGTTCTCGCGGTACTCGTTCAGCGTGGTTGCACCCACGAGGCGAAGCTCGCCGCGGGCCAGCATTGGCTTGAGCATGTTGCCAGCGTCAAGCGAGGAATCGCCTCCGGCACCCGCGCCAACCACAGTGTGTAGCTCATCGATAAAGGTGACAACTTCGCCGTCGGATTCCTTAATCTCTTGAAGGACAGCCTTGAAACGTTCCTCGAATTCGCCTCGGTACTTGGCACCCGCGACCATGCCCGCAATATCGAGCGAGATGAGCCGCTTGCCCTGCAGGGATTCGGGCACATCGCCGTCGACGATCCTCTGGGCGAGTCCTTCCACGACAGCGGTCTTACCAACACCGGGCTCACCAATGAGGACGGGGTTATTCTTCGTGCGGCGCGAGAGTACCTGCACGACACGGCGGATTTCGGAATCGCGGCCAATCACCGGATCAAGCTTGCCCTCACGGGCCATCTCGGTCAGGTCCGTTCCGTACTTTTCGAGCGCTTGGAAGGTTCCCTCCGGATCTGGGTTGTCTACCTTGCGGTTACCACGCACGTTCGGCAATGCGGCCATGAGTTGGTCGTGACCCGCACCGACTTGGCGCAAGATCTCGCCAGCCGAGTGCTGCGAACTCGACAGCGCAAGAAGCAGGTGCTCGGTCGAAATGTAGGAATCACCGAGAGCCGTGGCCTCCTTACCCGCGTCCGAAAGGACGAGGTTCGTGGGGCGCGACGCCTGCGGATTTCCTGCGGAACTCCCCTGCACGGACGGCAGAGTTGCGAGTTGGGCACGCACTCGCTGCGCGATGGAGCTCTGATCGGCTCCAACTGCTTCGAGCAACGCATTTGCGACGCCATCCTTCATATTAAGGAGGGCGCTCAGAATATGGGTGGGCTCAAGCTGCGGATTTCCGGCCTGGGTGGCGGCCGAAAGTGCGTCAGCGATGGCCTCTTGCGACTTGGTCGTCAGCTTGTCCATCTACTACCTCCGAATGATCTCTTTAGGCCCTCGCCGGGCCAGTTCGTAATTTTCTATCCAATAGCTAGAACTTCAATAAGTTGAGTCTACTCCACTCAACCTTGATTCGGGCGTGGTGTGCGCTACAGGCGTAGGGCGCTTCTACTACTCGGGCCACAACACACAGTTGATCATTCACCGGCCCAGAACTACGCTCAAAACATGAGTCTCACGCCCCACACACATCATCGACACTTCAGCGATGACTGGTCGGAGCGTGATGAGACCCTCCTCCTCACCGCTCAGGCCGTGAACGCCTGCCTACACAACGAGATCGACCGCCTACCCGGCCTCGCCACAGATTTCGCAGTCCCTGGCCAATATCCCGATAACAAGATCTTTGGCTCGTCTCCCTTCTCCCTTCACTCCTTCGAGGCTGCGGGCAGCGCCGAATATGCGCACAATTCCAGCGCTTTCTTCGCACTCGGTCGTGGCGGGCTTGCACTCACGGCAGCATTCTTCGCAGCGCGGGGAATAAGAAACGCCCGGCGCCGCAAGACAGCAGAGCGCAACGCCGAGCCTCGCTGGCAACGAAGAGACAGCGGCATACTCTTTGTCAATCAGTTCGGCTTTTACATGCGCACGCCCACGGATCTACTCGTCTGGCACTGGGATGCGATCGTACAAGGCAGAATGATCGAACCTGGAATGTTTGCCTTTCTCGGCGATAGCACGAGGGGGCGAGTGCATCTCGTCGTCGAATCCGATGCCGCGGAACTCGTATTCGCCTGCTGGGCTCTCACGAAGGTTCCGAACCACCCGCAACTCCTCGAAAAAATCTGGCTGCCACCTGACTGGCTCCAGCGCTATTCCGCTCGGTTCGGTGTGCATGGGGCAAATTTCGTGGCACTTGCCGATGATGGCATGAGAAGGCGTAACATCCTTCCCTGACGTCCGAGTCTTGGATTGAGCCTGCCAGCCCCGCGTCGCCCCCCAATGCGGTCCACCGGGTAATCTGGAGTCATGCCAGAAGGTCACTCCATTCATCGTCTAGCCCGTGTTCTCACCGAGCTCTTTTCGGGGGAAGTCGTGGGTGCCTCATCGCCACAAGGCCGGTTTAAAGCCGGCGCCGAACTTCTCAACGGCAGTCGCATCCTGCCCGTCCGCGCATGGGGCAAACACCTGTTCATCCCTTTCGTAGGCGCCAACGATCCACACCCCACAGCCAACATTTCGCCCGAGTCCATTGCCGACCATGACGGCATTCGTTGGGTGCACGTTCACCTCGGCCTCTATGGTCGTTGGGTCTTCAACGGCGATGATTCTTTCCTCAAGTCCAAACTTCTCGGCGTCCCACACATCATCATCGGCGAAGGCGACGAGGTGCGGTCGGCGCTCACCGACCCAAACGACGACGTCCAATTTGACGAGCGTACAGACCTTAGCGAAGGTGCAGGCCTCCGCGAAGATTCGGGCCTTGCCCACGATCACTCATCAATCGACGAGCGCCCAGCTTGGCGCCCTCCCGCACCACGTGCGACTGTTCGCCTACGAATTTTGACCGAGAACGGCGTCGCAGATCTATCCGGCCCGAATCAGTGCGAGGTCAAGACGGGAGCGGAGGTAGCCACCGTTCTCGAGCGCCTCGGCCCCGATCCCTTGCGCAATGAACCCGGAGATCGCACCCAGTTCATCGACCTTGTCCGGCGCCGGCGCGCGCCAGTGGGCGGACTCGTCATGGATCAGTCAGTCGCAGCCGGCCCAGGCAACATCTACCGCGCCGAAACACTCTTCCGCGTCGGCATCCACCCCTACCGACCAGGTGAGCGTGTCTCCCGTGAGCGCCTTGGCCACATGTGGGACGACCTGGTGGAGATCATGACCGACGGCCTCGAAACCGGCACGATCCAAACTATCGAGGCCGAACTCGCGCCAGCCGAACCAATCGAGGGGGACATCGAGGCCTCCCGCTGGGCCGTCTACCACCGAACAGGGCGCCCATGCCTGCGATGCGGATCAACGATTCGAGAAAGACTCATGCAGGGCCGTCGCCTGTTTTACTGCCCTGGCTGCCAGCGCTGATCTTCTAGATACCTAGGCACTCCACGCTCGCGGCGAAATTCGCCTCGCCCGGTGCCCCAAACCACTGTAAAATTTACGGTAAGCGGTCAAGCCGTCGTCGTACGGCGTGTAGTGCCGCACTGTCGAGAGAAAGGGGTCTTATATGTCATTTATAGATAAGGCTAAAGACGCAGCGAGGGACGCGCTAAAGAGCGACAAGGTCGAGGATGTCACCGATAAGGTCCTCGATAAGGCCGAGCAGGTGGCAAGCGAGAAGCTTGGCACCGAGCATGCCGAAAAGGTCCGCACTGTTCGCGACAAGATCGACGAGCAGCTCGGTGACCAGAATACCGACAGCCCTGTCCACAAGGGCCCGGATCCGGACAGTCCGGTTCAGGGTGACTTCACTAAGTAAGGCCCTTTCTGAATCTCTAGCCCGTGGGGTGTGGTTAGTC
>JBHWRK010000086.1:0-10525 GCA_043426715.1 Trueperella sp.
AAAGTCGGATACCTTGTGACGATTGGGATCACCCCCGATCACCCGGCAACCGGATTCGGATATATCCATCAGGGGGCGCCGCTCGATGAGGTCACACGCCCGGAGGGAGAGCTTCCCTGTGATGTGGAGCCGGCGGCCGGCGTCATCACGTTTGTAGAAAAACCTGACCTTGACACCGCGCGTGATTACCTCGCGACGGGAGAGTACCGGTGGAATGCTGGCATGTTCGTGGCTAAGACCAGCGTGTTGCTCGGGGCGCTTCAGAAGTTTGAACCCGAACTGTATGAGGGTGTTATGGAGATCGCCCGTGCCTACGACACAGCCGAACGTGACGATGTCATGGACCGCGTATGGCCAACGCTGAAGAAGATCGCCATCGACCATGCGATTGCCGAACCATTGGCGGATGAGGGTGGTGTTGCCGTCGTTCCTGTCGAAATGGGTTGGTCTGACGTGGGCGACTTTGCTTCACTTCGCGACATCGTTGAACCAGGTGCGCACGTCTCGCCAGGTGGAACACGTCAGCTAGTTTTTGCCGTGGACTCGCCGGGAGCGCTTATTTATACCCATTCAAAGCCGATTGCCGTGGTTGGGATGGAGGACATCGTCGTCGTCGAGACGAAAGACGCGATTCTTCTCACTAGGCGAGACGAAGCGCAGAAAGTCAAAGAAGTTGTTGACAAAATTGCAGAAATGGGAATAGACGAACTTCGTTAACGTGGTGAAAATGTTGATTTGTCGCCAAAAGGCTAGGTAACAACTAGATAAATTTTTGCTAAAGTGCAACCTTTAGTGCGACAATTCGCGTCCTAGGCGCTATTGTTGTCTTGACTCACTGCATTAGTGCTGTGATCGTGACGTTTACGAAGGAGTATCCACGTGAGGAATTTTAAGAAGTTTGCCGCGGTTGCCGCAGCGGCGATGCTCGCACTGAGTGCTTGCTCAAATGACGCTGACAACGGCGGCGACGGTGCCACGGGCGAAGACTCGCCCGGCACCGACTATAAGGCATGTATCGTTTCCGACGCCGGCGGCTGGGACGATCGTTCCTTTAACGAATCCGCATACAACGGTCTGATGGCAGCTAAGGATGAGCTTGGCATTCAGACCGGCACCGCTGAGTCTCAGTCTGATGCTGACTTTGCGCCAAATGTTGATGCGATGGTCGCAGATGGCTGCGACATGATCATTGGCGTTGGCTTCCTGCTCGAGCAGCCGCTCGAGGACGCAGCCAACGAAAACCCAGATCTCGCATTCGGCCTCGTTGACTCGACGTTTACGGACGGCGATTTCAACCCGGTGACGATCGACAACGCACGCCCGCTCGTGTTCAACACCGCTGAGGCAGCTTTCCTTGCCGGCTACGTGGCAGCAGGCGTCTCCGAGACCGGAACGGTCGCGACCTTCGGTGGCATGCAGATTCCGTCCGTCGCGATCTTCATGGACGGCTTCGTCGACGGCGTTGCCTACCACAACGACCAGAAGGGGACTGACGTGAAGGTTCTCGGCTGGGACAAGGAGGCACAGACCGGTGCTTTCACCAACTCGTTCGATGATCAGACCCTTGGCAAGCAGCAGGCACAGCAGTTCCTCGACCAGGGTGCTGACGTGATCATGCCTGTCGCCGGCCCGGTTGGCCTCGGCGCAGCAGCCGCTATCCAGGAGACGGGCGATGCCTACTTCATTGGCGTTGACTCCGACTGGTACGAAACCGCACCAGACTACGCAGAGTTCATCTTGACCTCGGTCATGAAGGAGATCTCGGCATCGGTCCAGGACACGGTCAAGGCCGGCGTTGAGGGCACCTTCTCCTCCGACTCCTACATCGGAACCCTTGAAAATGGTGGCGTTGGAATCGCTCCGTACCACGACCTCGATTCGCTCGTGTCCGACGAGCTGAAGGCTGAAGTCGAAGATATTACCGAGCAGATCAAGTCTGGCGAGATCGTCGTCGATACGCCGAACGCTCCGTAAACACACGGGTAAGTAGCTCGCTACTAGCGACACTCCATGGAGGCCCGGCCCGATGGGCCGGGCCTTCGTAACACGACGGACCGCGAAAGGCTGACAACGTGAAACTCGAACTCAGAGGCATCACGAAGAGATTCGGAACCCTGGTCGCGAATGACCACATTGACCTCGTCGTCGAAGAAGGCCACATCCACGCACTTCTCGGAGAAAATGGTGCTGGCAAATCGACACTCATGAACGTCCTGTACGGCCTATATGACGCCGATGAGGGCGAGACTCTCCTGGATGGAGAACCTGTAAAATTTAACGGACCTGGAGACGCCGTGGCCGCTGGCATTGGCATGGTCCATCAGCACTTTATGCTGATCCCAGTCTTCACCGTTGCAGAGTCCATCGCGCTTGGCTACGAGCCCACGAAGGCAGGCGGACTCATTGATGTTAAAAAGGCAAAGGACATCGTTCGTGAGGTGTCCGCGCGTTTTGGCTTTGATCTCGATCCAGACGCACTGATTGAAGATCTTCCCGTTGGCGCGCAGCAGCGCGTTGAGATCGTGAAGGCGCTCTCGCGCGATGCGAAAATTCTCATTCTTGACGAGCCAACGGCGGTTCTGACACCGCAAGAAACTGACGAGCTCATGGCGATCATGCGCCAGCTCGCAGACAATGGCACATCCATCGTCTTTATTACCCACAAGCTCCGCGAGGTTCGCGCCGTTGCTGACGACATCACGGTTATTCGCCGTGGGAAAGTCATGGGCAAGGCGGATCCGAAGAGCACCGAGGCCGAACTAGCAACGATGATGGTTGGCCGACCGGTGATGATGAGCGTTGAAAAAGAGGCGGCTCAGACGGCAGGCCTTGGCTTGTCTGTTGAAAATCTGACCGCATTCAACGACGCCGGAACCAGGGTCCTCGACGACGTGTCATTCGACGTACACAAGGGCGAGATTGTGGCAATCGCTGGCGTCCAGGGTAACGGCCAGACTGAGCTCGCAGAGGTCATTATGGGCCTTGAGGATGTCGCAGCAGGCACGATCTCGCTAAACGGCAAGGACCTCACGCACCACAGTGTGCGGGAAGCCATTGATGAACAGATCGGTCTGATCCCGGAGGATCGGTCAACTGACGGCATTATTGCCACGTTCTCAGTTGCGGAGAACCTGATTTTAGATCAGTACCGCTACGCGCCGTTTTCGAAGGGCCCTGCACTGCGACCGAAGGTCATTCTTGACAACGCACATAAAAAGGTCGAAGAGTACGACGTTCGTCTCACGCACGTGACCGACCCAATCTCGACTCTGTCCGGTGGTAACCAGCAGAAAGTCGTTGTCGCTCGCGAACTTTCACGCGACCTCGAGCTGTTGATTGCTAACCAGCCAACCCGAGGCGTCGACGTCGGATCGATCGAGTTCATTCACAAGAGAATCGTTGAGGTTCGCGACGCGGGAACTCCGGTGCTCCTCGTGTCGTCCGAACTCGATGAGGTTGTGGGACTTGCTGATCGAATCGTGGTCATGTACCGCGGCCGCGTCATCGGAATTGTCCCAGCAGACACGTCGCGTAGCGCTCTTGGCCTCATGATGGCTGGCGTGCCGCAAGATGAGGCTCTTGCGGCAGAGGACCAGCCCCTCGCGTCTGAGGGCGAGATTTCGCTGAATGATATAGAGGCACCCGGGGCACGCGATGACGTCGTGACCGGACGTGATGAGGCTTCCGCCGCCAAGGAGGTCGGCGCCAATGAGTAACCAAACTATTGAGACCCGCGAGCCACGCGTTGGTGGCATTCAGAAGGCGGGTGTGGGCACGTGGCTGAAGGGCTTCCTCTACACCGGTCTTCGCTCCGGTTGGCTTGTGTCAATCCTCGCCGTCATTATCGCGTTCGCCATTGGCGCGTTGCTGATCGCCATGACTGGCGCATCCGTGGCCGAGGCGTACTACAACATGTTCCGTGGAGCGATCTATAATCCGGCTGGGCGTACGTTCGCCTACCAGATCAGGCCGCTCACAGATTCCTTCTTCTACGCAATCCCACTGATCCTCGGTGGTCTTGGTCTTGCATTCGGCTTCCGCGCAGGCCTCTTTAACATTGGTGGCGCTGGTCAGCTGGTGTTTGGTGCACTGGCTGCCGTGTGGGTCGGATTCAATTACGATTTTCCACCCGTCATCCACACCCTGCTTGCAGTCTTGGCAGGTATCGTGGCTGGCGCGCTGTATGCGTCGATCGCCGGTATCTTGAAAGCGCGAACTGGCGCGAACGAGGTCATCGTGACGATCATGTTGAACTCAATTGCTGGTCTAGCGCTGAGCTACATCTTGTTGCAGCCCTCGTGGCAGGTCCCGGGCACGAACTTCCCAAAGACGCCCAATGTTCACGATAGTGCGGCCATGACGCCACTGCTCCCAGCGCCGTTCAAGATTCACGCGGGCCTGATTATCGCGATCCTCGCGGTGATCATCTTTTGGTGGATCCTCGAGCGGTCGACGTTCGGCTTTGAGGTTCGTGCGGTTGGCGCGAATCCCGAGGCTGCGCGCACTGCTGGTATTTCGGTGGGCAAGGTGACCGTATTGACGATGGTCGTCTCCGGGTCCTTCCTGGGCGCTGCGGGAGCGAACGAAGCACTGGGAACAATTGGATACGTGTCTGGAAACGTGGCCGGTAACGTCGGCTTCGACGCCATTACGGTGGCGCTACTTGGACGGAACAAGCCACTTGGAACGTTCTTTGCAGGTTTGCTGTTCGGCGCGTTCAAAGCTGGTGGCTACATCATGCAAAATGCCGGTGTCCCGATTGACATGATTTTGATTTTGCAGTCGGTCATCGTTCTCCTTATTGCAGCACCGGCGTTGGTTCGCTGGATCTTCCGCCTTCCCAAGGATGACAACATCACGCTGCGTCAGTACGTGACGTTGAGCGAGCGCGGTATGGAAATCAATCAGGTGAACGCCAACGCCCTCGTCGAAGAAAAGGCCGAGCTCGTCTTGGCCCGCGACGAGAGCCGCATCCGAATGGGCGAAAAGACTGTGGCTGATGACGCGGTCGAAGAGATGACGCACAAGGGAGGGGAGTAGCGATGAGTGTTGATATGCAGACTCAAAATGCTCCACAAATGGTGGAGTCCAAGAGTGTCCAGAAGCGTTTGTCATGGAAGATTCCGATCACCTTCGCACTCGCGACGCTCCTGCTGATCTTCTTCGCAATCACGGTTGAGGGCGATACGCGCCTTCGATTGAAAGACCGTAGCCAGTCGATCAGCATCGAAGACATCACCGTCAACGCCACGAATATTTTGTGGGTCTTCGCGGTTGTCGCAGCAATTGGCACCGCATGGTCGGTGTTGTCGACCCTCTCGCGTGGCAAGTATGGTCGCGCAGGCAAGGCGATCGACATCGTCATGATGGTCCTTGTGGGCTTGTTGACAGTGTTCGCGTTCCTCATTTTCGCAGGTGCCGGTTCCTCCGGCGCGGTGACGGTGACATCGACCCTCGTGTCAACAGTGGCCATTTCAACGCCGTTGATCTTTGGTTCACTCTCGGGTGTGGTCTCGGAGCGCGTGGGCGTCATTAACATCAATATCGAAGGCCAGCTGCTCGCAGGTGCCTTCGCTGGAGTTATGGCCGCCTCGTACTTCCAAAACGCATACGTCGGACTGCTGTTCGCGCCACTAGCAGGAGCCTTCCTCGGATCGTTGCTCGCACTGTTCTCGGTGCGTTACGGCGTGGACCAGATCATTGTCGGTGTTGTTCTGAACGTGCTGGCCCTGGGATTGACGACGTTCTTCTTTGGAACGCTCATGACCGACAACCAGCAGTTGCTCAATACAAACCGCTATTCGCTCAAGCCAATTAAGATTCCAGGCTTGTCTGAGATCCCCGTGATCGGTCCGATGCTGTTTAACCAATCGATCCTCGTGTACGTCATGTACGCGGCGGTGGTCCTGCTGTCGATCTTTATCTTCCGTTCGCGTTGGGGCTTGCGCTTGCGTGCCTGTGGCGAGCACCCGAAGGCTGCCGACACGGTGGGCATTAACGTCAACCGCACGCGGACGATCAACACGATTTTCGCATCGTCATTGGCCGGCCTTGGTGGCGCATTCTTCACGATCGGCTCGGGTTTGGCATTTACCAATAACATTTCATCCGGTAACGGATATATTGCTCTTGCAGCGATGATTCTTGGTAAGTGGCACCCGATTGGCGCGCTAGGCGCGGCCGTAATGTTCGGATTCGCACAGGCAGTCGCACAGCTCATCCCAAGCTTGCACGGCGGTATTCCGTCGGATCTTGTCAACATGATTCCGTACGTCATCACGATCATCGCGGTGGCAGGATTCGTTGGCAGGTCGCGTCCGCCGGCTGCTGAAAACATTCCCTACTTGAAGTAACTATGACTGATATTAATTGGACACAGCTTAAAGAGCTGGCTATCGAAGCGATGGGCACCGCCTACGCGCCGTACTCGGGTTACCCGGTCGGCTCGGCGGGGCTCACCGCCGATGGACGCCTTGTATCGGGATGCAACGTTGAAAACGCATCCACCGGCCTTGGCACGTGTGCCGAAAATGGCATGATCTCGAGTCTGATTCGTTCCGGCGGTGGCCGCCTGGTGGCCGTCTACTGCGTGAACGGGAACGAGGATGTCGTGGTCCCATGCGGCCGATGCCGTCAGATTCTGTATGAACACGGCGGCCCCGAGCTGCTCGTGTACATGCCGGAGGCAGGGCCTCAACCGATGACGTACGTATTGCCAGAAGCGTTCGGGCCGCCCTCACTCCAAGAATATAGCGGAAGTGCCAAAATCGATCTTTCGCAGACGAATTTTAGTTAAGGACTTACTATGAAGCAGTTCGACGCCGTGGATATTATCCGCGCGAAGAGGGAAGGCGAGAAGCTCTCGCTCGACCAAATCAACTGGACGATCGACGCCTACACGAAGGGCGCCATGGGTGATGAGCAAATGGCAGCTCTGGCAATGGCGATCTTCCTCAATGGCATGGACCGTGAGGAAATCTCACAGTGGACCACGGCCATGATTAATTCGGGCGAGAGGATGGATTTCGGCTCGTTGAACAAGCCGACTGCCGACAAGCATTCAACCGGTGGCGTGGGCGATAAGATCACGCTCCCACTTGCTCCGCTTGTAGCAGTGTACGGAGTGGCCGTCCCTCAGCTGTCTGGCCGCGGGCTTGGCCACACGGGCGGTACTCTCGATAAGCTCGAGGCCATCCCCGGCTGGCGTGCCGATCTGTCAAACGTCGAGATCATGCTTCAGCTTGGGGAAGGTTGCGGCGCCGTGATCTGTGCTGCGGGCGCAGGCCTGGCACCGGCTGACAAGAAGCTGTACGCGCTCCGGGATGTCACCGCGACTGTGGACACGATCCCGCTGATTGCCAGCTCCATCATGTCAAAGAAGATCGCGGAGGGCACGGATTCCTTGGTGCTCGACGTCAAGGTCGGTTCCGGCGCATTCATGAAAGAGATCGATCAGGCCCGCGAACTTGCGCGCACGATGGTCGATCTCGGCATCGATGCTGGTGTCACGACCACCGCGCTCATTACCGACATGTCTACCCCGCTCGGCTTGAAGATCGGCAATGGCCTCGAGGTTGAAGAATCGGTGGAGGTGCTCGCAGGTGGCGGCCCGGCCGACGTCGTTGAACTGACGGTCGCGCTTGCTCGCGAAATGCTGACTGCCGCAGGCCAGCCAGATGCGGACGTCGAAGAAGCACTCAAGGACGGCCGCGCGATGGACGTGTGGCGCCGCATGATTGTGGAGCAGGACGGCGATCCGGACGCTCCGATGCCAACGGCCAAGCACACCCACGACGTAATCGCAGAGGCCGACGGCGTGCTGTCCAACCTTGACGCGCTCTCGGTGGGCGTGGCATCTTGGCGCCTCGGCGCGGGTCGCGCCGTCAAGTCCGAACCCGTTCAGGCCGCAGCCGGCATCGAGCTGTTTGCCAAGCCGGGCGATCAGGTCACAAAGGGCCAGGTGCTCATGACCCTCCATACCGACGAAGAGGACCGCATTGCGCGCGCCCTTGAGTCACTGGAAAACGGCGTGGAGATCGGCGGCGAGTTTGAGGCTCGGGATTCTGTGGTCTTGGACCGCGTTGAATAACGCCGGGTATCACGACGACGAAGACGAGTCGCAGTGAACCTTAGTTCCCTTCTTGCGCGGCTCGCTAGGCCCGTGTACACGCCCGTGTCGTTCATGTGGCCGGAGGAGATTCCGGCTGATGAGAGCGATGCGATGGACGAGTATGCGTCGCACGGCGAGCCGCTCAGGATTGCGGGCGAGTTGGCCAAGCAATCCACCCAGGGGACCTGCGGCGCGATGGCGCTACTGGTTGCTCGGACACTGACCGATCCCGCGTTTGCCGAACGGATACAGGATGAGGGGATCACTTCCGTCGAACACAGTCTGTACGCTGACCTTCGGCGCAACGCCCTTGGACCTGTGGCGTGGCCCCGCAACTACGGAACGCCTCCGTGGATGCTCGCGACGGCCATGCCAGGCCGGTATCTCCACACGCCCGTCAACACCGTGACGGAGCGCGGTAAGGCTATCTTGCAATGGGTTTATCACGCTACCGGTATGGGCGTGCCCGTGCCGTTGTACACAGGCGGAGACATTGCCGGGGGAGTGCAACGAGCGGTACCGAGGCACGTGGTGCTCGCGATGCCTGGATCCTCGCTCACCCCCGAGGGAATCCCGGAAATTTCAATCTACAACCCGGGTACGGGATATGTTTATCGTGTACCCATCTTTGCAATGGCGCAGCGGCGAAAGCCCCTCGCCGCCTACGGGCACTGGACTCACGTGGTGTGGGCGGTGCTCCCAGAAAGGAAGAACAATGACTGACGTAGCAAAAATGATCGACCACACTCTGCTCAAGCCTGAGGCGACTTTCGATGACGTGGCAAAGCTCGTCGAGGAGGCGAAGGAGCTTGGCACGTACTCAGTGTGCGTGTCACCTTCCATGCTTCCTCTACCCGATGAGGTTGACCTCGGCGATTTGAAGCTGTGCGTGGTAGTTGGGTTCCCATCCGGCGCGGTGGTGTCCGAAGTAAAGGCCAATGAGGCGGCGCGTGCCGTGGCTTCTGGTGCCGACGAGGTCGATATGGTGATCAACCTCGGATACGCCAAGGAACACGACTGGGATGCGCTTGAGTATGACATCGCGGTGGTGCGCGACGCGATCCCATTCGCGGTACTCAAGGTCATTATCGAAGCGGCTGCCTTGACGGACGAGGAAATCGTTGAAGCATGCAAGGCCGCGATGGCTTCGGGTGCCGACTTCGTGAAGACCTCGACGGGATTCCACCCGGCAGGCGGTGCCTCAGTTGAGGCTGTCAAGCTTATGAAGGAGACCGTGGGTGATGAGCTCGAGGTTAAGGCCTCGGGTGGTATCCGCGATGCGGAGACGGCCCGGAAGATGATCGATGCCGGCGCGACCCGCCTCGGCCTGTCCTCCTCGCGGGCAGTTATCGACGGGTTCTAATTTAGCTGCATACAAAAAGTGCGAGTCTTCAAGACTCGCACTTTTTGTATGCCTCGATCTAGAGCGTCAGCATGTCGTTCACGTCAGCCTTGAAGCGCGCCATCCGCTCGGCAGCCTCCACCTTGGCGTCCGGTAGGCCCTCGGCGCTTTCGACGGGGACTTTAACCTCGAGATAGCACTTCACCTTGGGCTCAGTGCCGGAGGGCCGGACGATCACGCGATCGCCAGCCTCAGTGACGATACGCAGGGCATCGGTAGGTGGCAGGTCTGCCGAGCCCTGGGCGAGATCGTCGATGCGAGCCACGGGTTCGCCGATGAGTTCAGTGGGTGGCTCCTGGCGAAGCTTTGCCATCGTGGCGGGCATGAGCGAGAGGTCATCCACCCGAATCGTCACGGGCGCTGTGTGGTAGACGCCGTGGCGTAGGGCAAGCTCGTCGAGCTTGTCTTGGAGGGTGTGGCCTTCAGCCTTTGCCTGCGCAGCCGTGGTTGCGATGACGAGCGCGGCAGAGACTCCATCCTTGTCCTTGACGAGGTCCGGATGCACACAGAAGCCGATCGCCTCCTCGTAACCAAAAATGATTTCAGGCGCGCGGGCGATCCACTTGAAACCCGTCAGCGTTGACTCGTAGTTCAGACCGTGGTGCGTCGCAATCTGCTCGAGAAGCTGTGAGGAGACGATCGACGAGGCGAGCGTGCCAGTCTTGCCGGCCGCTACGGTCTCTTCCGCTACCTGTTCGCCAAGGATCGAACCGATCTCGTCACCAGACAGCTGACGCCACCCATCGGCAGTCGGAAAAGCAGCGGAGCAACGATCTGCATCCGGGTCTGACGCAATGATGAGGTCCGCACCCACGCGCGTGGCGGTAGCGATTGCCTCATCGAGCGCCCCCTGCTCCTCCGGGTTCGGGAACACGACGGTCGGGAAGTTAGGATCGGGCTCGATCTGGGATTCTACGGGGACAATCTCGGTGAAGCCCGCCTTGGTCAGCAGCGGCTCCACGAGACTATTACCCACACCGTGCATGGCCGTGTACACGATCTTTAAGTCAGAT
>JBHWRK010000087.1:0-15082 GCA_043426715.1 Trueperella sp.
TTTAGCGACGTCGTCGTACACACCGATACCCACCATGCCCATGATCGCAGCACCTTGCGCGGACACCTCGTCCACACCCGATACGACGATTGGCAAACCAGTCGCATCCGCGAAGATCTGCCTCCACAGCAGGTTGCGTGAACCACCGCCGGTTGCACGTAACTCACGGATCTCACGTCCGGTCGACTTCTCAACTCGGCGAATATTCTCGCGCAACTCGATCGCAATGCCCTCCATGATGGAGCGGTACATGTGTGCCCGGGTGTGCGCGGAGCCGAAGCCCACCATGATGCCCTTTGCGAACGGCTCCCAGTATGGCGACTGCACGGCGTTCCAATACGGAACGGTCAGTAACCCTTCGGAACCAAGCGGAACCTGGGCGGCCTCCTGGTCCAATTTGGGATCAATTCGACCATCAAGCACCGGATCGCCGAGTTTCTTGCGGAACCAGTTGAGCAACACCGAACCGGAGTTTTGCACGATCTCCAGCACGTATTGGCCGGGGATGCCAGCCAAAAGCGTGCGATACGACGGATCGTAGGCATACGACTTCGAGTGGATACCGCACACCACCGAGGTGCCCACGTTCACGTAAGCCACATCTTCCTCGATCGCGTTGGTGCCTAGGCCAGCGGCCTGACCATCGCCCACACCGGCGATGAGTACTACGTCGTCGTTCAAAC
Organism: Trueperella sp.; assembly: GCA_043426715.1. Taxonomy (GTDB): domain Bacteria; phylum Actinomycetota; class Actinomycetes; order Actinomycetales; family Actinomycetaceae; genus Trueperella. The sequence continues at coordinate 684 of JBHWRK010000087.1, forward strand.
CCCACTCGTCGGCCAGCTCGGGCTTAAGCGTGCCGATCGTCTGCGTCGGCTCCGCCAAATCCGCCATCTGGTCACGACGCACGCCAGCGATGTCGAGCAGCTCGTCTGAGTAGTCCTGTGCCTCGATATCCATAAGGTTGAGCGTGTCCGCCGAGCCCATAGCCGAGACCCATTTGCCCACAAGCTGGTAAGCCAAAAACGCGTGCACGTCCACGACCTTCGCCGCAGCCCGCAACACCTCCGGCTCATGCTTCTTCAGCCAGGCAATCTTGTAGATCGCTGGCGTCGTATCGGCCGGCTTGCCGGACAGCTCGTGGATCTCGACGGAGCCGTACTCCTTGATCTCCACACCGGCCCGCGAATCGAGCCACAGAATGCCTGGTCGTAGCGCCTCACCCTCATCGTCGACTAGCGCGAACGATTCACGCTGGTGGGTGATACAGATGCCCTTGATCCGCTGTTTTGCCGACGCGGACATCGAGTAAAGCGCAGAGGAGATTGCCTGGTGTGTCGATGTCCACCACTGAGCTGGATCGTGTTCGTAGCGATCCATCCCTGGCGTCAGGAGGTCAATCGGAGAGCTCCCCGACGCCACAACCTGCCCCTCTTCACCGACCACAACAGCCTTAGTTGCGGACGTTGACGAGTCGAGCGCGATAATCAAAGATCCCGTTGCCATGATTACTCATCCTCTTGATCGTGGCTTTGACCGTAAACGTTCTGATAGCGGTCATAAAGCACGTCAATGTGCTCCTGCGCAATCAGACGAGGTTCACCTAGTGACTCAGCTATGGAAACAGTCTTAGCGACTTCTTCTACCATCACTGCGGCCTTGACCGCCTCGGTGGCATCTTTTCCAATCGTAAATGGCCCGTGATTACCCATGAGAACGGCTCGCGAGCGCGAGTCTTTCAGGGTTTCCACAATGCCTTTGCCGATCGAGTCATCGCCAATAATGCCAAACGGCCCTACTGGCACTTCCCCGCCGAATTCATCCGCCATCATCGTTAACACACAGGGGATCGGCCGGTACACGGCTGAAAACGCGCATGCGTATGGAGAATGGGTGTGAACCACTCCACCGACATCCGGCATGTGCCGATAGACGTAGGCATGGGCGGCAGTATCCGATGACGGCGACAGTTCGGCTGGCGTACCATCGTCGATTTTCTCACCATCCAGCGTGCACACGACCATGGCCTCCGGTGCCAATTCCTCGTATCGAACGCCCGACGGTTTAATGACGAACAGGTCCGCCCCAGGAACACGTTCCGAGACGTTTCCTGCCGTCCAAACGACGAGGCGGTTCGCCGGAAGCTCGGCGTGGAGTTCCGATACTCGACGCCGAGTTTCCGCTACAGCCTCTTGAATTTCCTTCGGCTGATCGAGGAGTCTCACTTGCGTGACTCCTCGAATGCCTTCGCTCGAATGTCCTTGAGCTTATGCATCAGGCCAGTCTTTTCGCGTCCGAAGTAATCATGGAGCTGCTTGTAGATCTCATACAGCTCGTCGTACTTGACCGAGGCCTCTTCGTTTGGCTCATAAGCCTTCTCCTTGACCTGGGCCATCTTGTCGGCAGCCTCGTACACGTCGTCGTAGACACCTGCGGCAACCGCGGCAAACACGGCCGATCCGAGTGCACCCGTCTGCTCCGCCTCGGAAATCGAGACGGGGCGGCGGGTGATATCCGCGAGCAGCTGCATGAAGTGTTCGTTCTTCAGCAAGCCGCCGGCAGCGACGATTTCGGTGACCGGCACGCCGTGCTCCTCAAAGTTCTCCACGATCACGCGGATGCCGAACACCGTGGCCTCCATGAGGGCGCGGTAGATCTCGTCAGGGGTGGTCTGGAGTGTGAGGCCGATAATGCCTCCGGATAGGCGTGCGTCAGACAAAATCGAGCGGTTTCCATTGAACCAGTCGAGCGCGACGAGGCCATGCTCGCCGATAGCCTGCTCGAAAGCCTTATCCATCAGGTATTCGAGGATCGACTTATCCGCGTCGCGCGCAGCAATCTCGTACTCCTCAGGCACGCCGTTCTTCTCGAACCATGCGAACACATCGCCAACGGCCGTTTGGCCGCCCTCGATGCCCCACAGCTTAGGAACCGCGCCGCCTTCGACGTTGCCGAACACGCCCGGCACCGGCTTGTAGTCCTCGTTGTTGACGATGTAGCAACCCGAGGTTCCGATGATTGCAGTCATCTGCCCTGGCTTCACTGCATTTGCACCAGCTACGACGACGTGCGCGTCGATGTTTCCAGCGGCGACGGCGACGCCCGCAGGCAGACCTGTCAGCTCGGCCATCTCCTCGGTCAGCTCACCGGCCTTCTCGCCTAGCTGCTTGATCGGCGCCGTCATCTTAGTCTCGAAGACGTCACCGAAGCCCGGTGCAAGTGCCTCGTTGAATTCCTTCGAGGGGTATTCGCCATCGGTCAGCATACGCTTGTAGCCCGAATCGGATGCGGCGAATGTGAGCTCGCCGGTCAGCTGCCACGTAATCCAGTCGAGAAGATTCACAAAATGTGCGGCCTTCTCGTAGACCTCGGGCGCCTTTTCGTACGTTTCGAGCACCTTCGGGAACAGCATTTCGGACGACAGGATACCGCCGTAGCGCTCCAGCCACTCCTCGCCCCGCTCCTCCGCGAGCGCGATAATGCGATCCGCCTGGTCCTGCCCGCCGTGATGCTTCCACAGCTTGACGTAGGCATGCGGGTTGTTCTTGAACTCGTCGTACTCGGAAAGTGGCTTGCCGTCCGCATCGGTCACGAACACCGTGGCCGACGTGGCATCAATTCCTACCCCCACGATGTCGTCCTTGTCGACGCCCGCGTCCTTGATAGCGTTCGGGATCGCCTCGGCGAGGACCTCCACGTAGTCGCCCGGATTTTGCAAGGCAAACTCGGGTGGTAACTTTTGGCCGTCTCCTGCATCGAGTGTACGGTCCATCACTCCATGTTTGTATTCGGTCACTGACGTGCCGACCTGGGTGCCATCTGACGCGCGTACTACGACAGCGCGGCCAGACAGAGTTCCAAAGTCAACACCGACCAGGTATTTCTCTGTCATTTTCTCGTTCAACACTCCTTGGATCTTTGTTGGTGAGGTTTACAGTTCGATCTCAGTTTCCGGGTGCCGGTTCTGGCCCCAGAAGCCGTCTTCAGAGAACAGCTTGTCCACGGTCTCTTCGAAGATTCCAAGTTCGGTGAGAATGTCGAGAACTGTGTAGCGCGGACGAATCATCTGCGCCTTGAAGTGGGTCTCACGGAAGCGATCCCAGTCCACCTTCAGGTGGTCCGGGTGGTAAGGGGCTCCGGCGATCTTCAGCATCTCCATGGCCTGCTTGGCCGGGATATTCTGCTTCTCGCAACGCTCCTTGATCGAGGGCCACCTCTCCTTGAGCAGGGCTACCCGATCGCGGAGTTGCTCTTCGTTGAGAAGCTTATCCACCGAATGCTTGACAGCCTCACCCTGGAGGTTTTCATTGAGCATTGAACGCACGTTGGCCTCGACCTCTTCGGGGGTCTTGAGGCGCTCCACTGCACGGTCCACGTCGAAATCATCTTCGTCGAGCTTAAGGAACTCTTCCCACAGCGCCAGCGAGGCAACCGTGCCCACGCCGACCTTGTTGCCGTGGCTCAGTGGCGGCTCCCAATCAAGTCCGTGACCTTCCATCTCCCACACATGCGAGAACTGGTGGCCGGCGCCGGATGCCGGTCGCGAGGACTGGTGGGCCTGCATGGCAAGGCCACTCATGAGCTGGCCTTCGCCAAGCTTTGCGATGGCTTCCGGATCTGTTTCTAACACGGCCTGTGGATCTTCAAGGGACTCCATGAGGTTGCCCTGAACAAGCGACCACACGTAATCATCAATGGCCTCAATGCCGAGTTCATCAGCGAGGATCCAGTCCGCGCCTGCGGGGATCTTCTCAATGAGATCGCCGTAGCCAGTGGCCGTCAAGCGGTAGGGTGCCTCGACCATCGTTGGCACGTCCATGATGAGCGCAGCGGGTGCCGGGCACGAACGCGTGATCTTGAAACCGTCCTTGGAGATCGACGCACCAAACGAGGCGAATCCATCCACCGAGGCGGCCGTGCACACGTTAATGTACTCGCGCCCCAACTCACCGGAGGCGAGCTTCGCGATGTCGTTCAATGTTCCCGCTCCCAGCGAGACCATAATTGTGTTCTCGTACGGGCGGATCGCTTCGCGAAGTGTCTCCGTGTTGTCGTAATCACCGTACAAGGTGGGCGTTCCGGGGAACATGTACGGCTCGTCTGCGAACTCCACTCCGGCATCTTCGAGGGACTTGACGACCTCTTCGCCGACCGCATCCCAGGTGTTTTCATCAGCGACTATAATCGCTTTCTGTTCCGGGTAGAGCCTCTTGAACATGGGCCCGATTTCCTTGTTAACGTCGTTACCAAAAATAATGTCTTTAGTTTCAGTGGCCGTCTCGCGGGCCCGCTTGATGAGTTCCGTCATGGTAAACCTTTCTAGTGACCTGCAACGATCACTTGTGTCTGGGAACTTAATTCATTGAATGCAGCATCCGTAATGGAGTCATCCACCACGAGATATTCAAACTCTGCAACCTCTGTGATGCGGTGGAGTGCCACGCGATCAAACTTCGACGCCGTTGCCACGAGGATCGGCACGTCCACCCGTTTAATGAGCTCGCTCTTGAAGGCGGCGACGTCCGAGTACGGGTGGAAAATAGATCCATCCTTAATCGACGCCGTGCCGAAAATAGCGGTCTCAAACGCAAGCTCGCGAACCGTGCGCGTGGTCGTTGGACCAAACACCGCATCTAATTGGCGCACAAGCTTGCCGCCGAGCACGGTCAAACTGCGGTGTTCGGCGTCGGCAATCTTCCTCGCCGACGCTAATGAGTTCGTAATAAATGATTTTGAGCCCGGATCATCGATGTGGTCGATGACGCTGTGGGCTGTAGTCGAGTCATCGAGGAAGATCGTCGAATAACGATCTATGAGGGCAGCGGTCGCCTTGCCTACGGCGACTTTCGCCTCTATTTCCTGCCGGAGCCTAAACTCAAACGGCGTTTCGGAAATTGATGTGACGAGAAGGGAGACCGTACCCCTATTCCTCGTGATAATTTGACGGGCTTCAAGGGCGGCCAAGTCACGATACAAAGTCATGGCAGAGACGTTGAAGTGCGCAGAGAGCTCTTCAACACGGGCCACACCGCGCTCAATGATGAGCTCGATGATGCCTGTCTGCCTTTCCTCTTGTGTCTGCTTGACCGCCACCTGAAACCCTTTCGCGCTGTATTTCTTACTTACGCGACTCGACGACGTGGTCCACAATCGAGTGGATGTGGGCCTGGTTGAGGGCGTACTGCTCGATGTACTTGTCCGCGTAGAACTTGTACTCTTCGTGCGCCTCCATGTTCGGTTCGATGTGCTCACGCTCGTGGACCATGGCGTCCGCGGCCTCTTGCATCGAATCGTAGATTCCTGCGCCTGCGGCTGCGAGGATGCACGAGCCGAGAGTCACGGCGTCGCCAACCTCAGTCATGACGATCGGGATGCCCGTAACGTCGGAGTGCATCTGGATCCAGTCGGGCGACTTCGTTGCTCCGCCGGCGGCCACAAACTCCTTAACCTCGAAGCCTGCTTCCTTGAGCTTGCGCATTGACGCTTCAACGCCGTAGCACACGGCCTCTTGAATCGCGCGATACATGTGTTCGCGGGTGTGGCCAAGCGAGAGGCCGGTAAAGACTCCTCGTGCCTTCGCATCCGACCACGGCGTACGATTGCCCTGGAAGTACTCATTGATAATGAGGCCCTCACAGCCGATCGGAATGTCGCGCGAACGCTGGTTCATAACGTCGTAAGCCGAAATGCCGAGCTCGTTTGCACCCTTCTCGATGTCCTGGCAGAACTGGTCCTTGAACCACTTGAGCACGGAACCCGACGACGTCAGCGACGCCTCGACTGTGTACTGGCCGGGCACCACGCCGTCGGTGTAACCGCCGAAGAATCCGGGGCCGGAGACCGGCAGGTCAGACTGGCCCGACATGACGTGCGATGAGCCTGTAACAAGCGACATCTTGCCCGGGCTGAGCGCGTTCAGGCCGATCTGGCCGTGCCATGCGTCTCCACCGCCCTGCGCTACCGGGGTTCCCGGGAGCAGGCCAAGAGCTTCTGCGGCACGCTTGGTGAGGCCGCCAATGTTGACGCCAAGATCAACGACGTTTTCTGGAATCTTATCGAACACGTCTCCAGCGCCGGCTTCCTCATACAGGTCAACCGGCCATCCGCCGTGGTCGCGATCGTAGTATGCGCGGTGAGCCGCAGTGTTGATGTTGACAGTCCACTCGCCTGTGAGTTGCTTAGTCAGCCAGTCTGGAGCGTCAAGGAGGCGGTAGGCCTTGTTATAAATCTCCGGCTCGTTCTCTTTCAGCCATGCGGCCTTAAACGGGAACCACTCGGCGGTCGGAGGAAGTGTGCCGCCGCCCGTGTAGCGGGTCGCCGTGGACTTGGAATCAACCACGCGGCCAGCCTGCTCCGTTGCACGCACGTCCATCCACATGATGGCGTTACGCAGGTGATCGCCGTTCTCATCCACGGGAACCACCGTCATCGTCGTTGCATCATAAGAAATACCAGCAATCTCCGGCGGCTCAATGCCAGCGCGTGCCATGACCTTGTGGGTTGACGCGACGAGCGCCTGCTTCCAATCCTGGGGATCTTGTTCTGCCCATCCCGGATGCGGGTATGTGGTCTTGTACGGCGTTGCGGCGAACGCGAGCGGCGAACCGACGAGATCAAAAATACCCACTCGGCACGACTCCGTGCCGAAATCGATACCCATCAAGTAAGGACCGTGCGTATACCTAAAGTTGACTGCTTCGCTGGTCATCTTTCTTCTCCTTGAGTGTTGTGTAACTGGCGTATATGGGTGTTTAGGCGATGCCATCGCCTAAACATGGGGTGAGGTAAAAGGTGTCAGCCGGGCTAGCCGGCCACATGGACGCTTATGCGTCGTCAGAATCCGACCAGCCCCACTTCTCGCGGTACTCCACGGGAATGAGATGGTCAATACGGTCGAGAACGTAGGTGGGCTGCTCTTCCTTGGGCAGCGCCTCCGCGTCCGCAGCGGTGTTATCGCCTGTAAGAACCAGTGTGGAGGCCATACCGGTTCGCACGGCCATTCCAATATCCGTTCCAAGGCGGTCTCCCACCATCATGCAGTTCTTCGGATCCACGTCCAGATCGCCAAGGGCTGCTTCGAGCATTTCCGGCTCTGGCTTTCCCATGTTGGCCTTCAGCTTCGTGCCTGTGGACGCCTCGATCGCTGCAACGATCGACGCCGCATCGGGTTCTCCACGCCCGCCAGGGAATGGGCAGTAGCGGTCTGGATTCGTAGTGATGAGAAATGCACGCTTGTGGAACCAGATCGCGTCGAAGGCGATCTGAAGCTTCTTATATTCGAACGTGCGATCGTAGGAAGCGATCACAATGTCGATTTCTTCCGGGTTCTCGCTCATCTTGATCCCCGCCTCGCGAAGTGCGCGCTTGAGCGGCTCTTCCGAGATGGGGTAGACGACGGCGTCCGGATGATGCATCTTCAGCCAACGAGTTGTGGTGACAACCGTATTGGCAATTTCGTCAATGGGGGTAGGAATTCCGAGGCGGTCTAGCTTTTCCTTGTACTCGTCCGGATCCTTCGTTGGGTTGTTGGACAGGAAACGTACCGGCCGCCCCAATTCACGAAGCCCCTCAATCAGCCGCTTCGCACCGGGAAGAAGCTCTTCTCCAAGATAGATCGTGCCATCCTGATCGAAGATGTAGGCGTCGTATAACTTGGTCGGCGAAGAGTACTGCATCTGAACGTTCCTTAGATTTTGTTGATTTAGGGGGCTGGAAATGAGCCCGCCCGATCAGAAGCGATCGGGCGGGCTCAGGCGATTAGGCGAGGATCGCGGTAAACGCGTACAGAACCGTGGTACCGGTAAAGATGGCGAATGCCGGAGGATCAATGTGGGTGTCGCCGTTGGCGTTGGTCGCACGCGAGAGAGCCTCGCCAAGCAGACCGCCAAGGGCACCAACAATGCCACCGATGACAAGCGCGATAGCCAGGTGGCCGGACGTCCAATCGCTGACAACTGAGGTGCCAGCGACGATGGGAGCGAACTTCAGCGCTGCGATCGAGGCGAGAATCGTCATGTGGTGCGTCACCGGCGTCTTCAGACCGCAGGTCAGGAAGATCAGGGTGACGGCCGAAATTGCCCAACCAACGAGCTGAGCATGGTTAACGATGCTCGGAGCGGCATCGAAGAAGTACTGGACGACTGCGAGCGTTGCGAACGCCGAGAGCAGACCGGAGGTCAGACCGTGTGCGGCGGTCACGCCCCACTTCTCTTGGTGCTCAACCCAGTGCTTTCCTTCTCCAACTTCCATCAGGCCAAGTCCGTTGACCTTATTGAACATACCCGTGTTACCGAAGGCGTAGCGGACGACGATCGACAGAACGATAATCGTTAGAGCAACCGTATCTGTGCCACCAATAACTTCGTTGCCGTAGTGGAGGGCCGGATCAGCCTTGAAGGTTGGTAGAACCCAAGCGAAGAAGTTGTTGACGATGTAGCCGAGAGCACCGAAGGCACCGCCTACCATTAGCACGTCACTACGCGCCAGTCCCGCCAGTGGGCTCACGATATCTCGACCGTTAACCCCTTTCGGCATAGCCCCTACCTTGGCTGCATAGGCAGCGCCGGCCGCACCTCCCAAGAAGGCAATGTGAGGACCGAAGACAGGACCGAAAACGACTGAGCCCATGTACGGGCCTGCGTCAACGCCCGCCATGTACACGCCGAGACCGACGAGATACACGAGACCGGTAAAGATAAAGGCCGTCTGGCCGCCGATTGCGGCACCGAAGGCGCCACCTCCAAAGGCTGCAATCAGCCAGAAGATATCAATTTCCATGTTGAGTTCCTTTGTCAGGGTGTGATGACGTGAACGACCGTGAGACCAATCAACGCTGGTGAAACCCGCGTTCGTTCTAGCCGGAAACCTGCCTTTTCGAGGCTCAGAGCGCTTCAGCCAATCCGGTAACCTCACTGTGACCAGATTTCCACCTGACTATTAACCTAGCACCGCCCATGAGAGCATTCACACCAACCATGAAAAATGCACGAATTCTCGCATGGTTTTTTCTACTGAAATGTGTTGCAGGGCACCGCATGAACCATTTCGTGAAACCGCGAGTTCGTGGGACTAGCGCAAAACCAAAAGCGCTGAGTGTGCACACTCGTCACCGGGGCGCACTTCGCCCCATGTTGAATATTGGTCTGATCGCACTTGTTATAAGGAAGCCGTGGCGCGTTCTTATTAACGGAGTACCTCTCCCGACTGAAGGCTTCGGCCTGGCAGCGCCTCTAGCATCTCCAACTCCCGCCTGAGTGGTAGCGCCTCCCAATCACCGTCCGAGGCCACAATGATACCGCCCAGGGTGTGAGCGCGCTCCAACCGCGCGTAAGGCTCTAGGCCATCGAGATAACCCGATAGGTAGCCAGAAACGAAAGCGTCTCCGGCGCCGATCGGGTCCACCACCCGGACCTTGCGGTTCGGACATTCCGTCAATCCATCTTCGGTGAGGAGGCGCGCAAGATCAGCCGTCTTCCACACCACTTGCTTCGCACCGTGCTGTAGAGCCACATCCATCGCCATCATCGGATCCGCATGGCCAGTGAGGACCTCGTACTCTTCCGAGCCGCCAATGACGATATCGGCCATCATGGCCAGCTCTTGGAGAATCGGCGTGGCCTCACCCTTCGTCCACAGGCGGCTACGGTAGTTGAGATCGAAGGAAATCATGATGCCGGCGTCCTTCGCCTCGCGCATCATCTGAAAGCACGCATCTCGCGCCGAATCACTCAGGGCAGGCGTAATACCCGTGAGATGAACGATCTTGGGCTTCGCCGCAATTGCCTCGCTCACCTGCTCATGCGAGAACATGCTTCCCGCCGATCCTGCGCGGTGATAGTCCACTCGCTTGGCTTCAGAGCCTATCCCACGCACCACGACCAAACCGGTCTGCTCGGCCCGACGCTCGACGAAGTCCACACCCACGCGCTCGCCACGCAGGGTCCGCAAAATGCCCTCACCGAATGTGTCTGGCCCCAAAGATCCGACCCACTGTGCATTGTGGCCGAGCCTCGCCAGAGCAATAGCAACATTGCCCTCGGCGCCCGACATCGTAATGCCTGCCTCGTTACCCACACCGAACTGACCGCGGAGTCGAAGGGTACCCATTACTTCGCCCATCGTCACAACATCGAGACTCATATTGACTCCTCACGAGCTGAAAAACTTACCTTCCTCCATATTATTCGGTTCAACGCCGAAAGCGGGGCGATCTCAAGAAGTTGAGACCGCCCCGCCAGACAGCATCCGGCCAAAGGTTAGCCGATACGTACGTTCGTTGAGCTTATCCGGTAAGCGTGCCACCGCCGTCGTGAGACGGTTCGCCAGCAGTCTGTGCCCCGGCGTCGTCACCACCGGGCAGACCCACCGTCGTCGGTTGCGTCAGACCGTTAATATGTTCGGTCTCCTGTGCCGGCTTGACGCCCTCGGGTAGCTGGTAATCCGAATCGTGCCCCGCAAAGGTAAACGTCTTCGGCCGTGCCTCTTCGTCCACGTCCACGACGATCGTCTGGCCTTTCGAGAACTCGCCAAACAGCAACTTCTCGGACAGAGTATCCTCAATCTCGCGCTGAATCGCACGGCGTAGGGGACGCGCACCCAGAACCGGATCGTAACCGCGGTCAGCGAGCAACTGCTTCGCTCCGTCGGTCAGCACAATCGACATACCCTGGTCCCACAGGCGGGCCCCTAGCTTGCCAATCATAAGATCAACAATCTGCAGGATCTCGCCCTTGTCGAGCTGCGGGAAGACGATGATGTCATCCACACGGTTCAAGAATTCGGGGCGGAAGTGATTCTTCAACTCTTCACCCACACGATTCTTCATACGCTCGTAGGAGGTCTGCGTGTCGGCGTCGAACTGGAAGCCAGTCTGGACGCCCTTTGCGATGTCCTTCGTGCCGAGATTCGTGGTCATGATGATGATCGTGTTCTTGAAATCGACCACGCGGCCCTGAGAATCCGTGAGTCGACCCTCTTCGAGAATCTGCAACAGTGAGTTGAACAGGTCCTGATGAGCCTTTTCAATCTCATCGAAAAGAACCACGGAGAACGGCTTGCGACGCACCTTTTCGGTGAGCTGGCCACCTTCTTCGTAACCGACGTATCCCGGAGGGGCACCAAACAGGCGTGAGACCGTGTGCTTCTCCGAGTATTCGGACATGTCGAGGGTAATGAGCGCATCCTCGTCGCCAAACAAGAATTCGGCGAGCGCCTTGGCGAGTTCCGTCTTGCCGACTCCGGTAGGACCAGCGAAGATAAACGAGCCGCCTGGCCTGTTGGGATCCTTCAAGCCCGCGCGGGTACGGCGGATCGCCTGCGACAGCGCAGTGACGGCCTCGTTCTGTCCGATGACACGCTTGTGCAGTTCGTCCTCCATACGCAGGAGCTTCTCGGATTCTGCCTCCGTGAGCTTGAAGACCGGGATGCCCGTGGACATGGAAAGGACATCAGTGATGATGTCTTCATCCACCACGGAGACGACGTCAAGATCGCCTTCCTTCCATGCCTTCTCACGCTCGTTGCGCTTCTCGGTCAGTTGTTGTTCCTGATCTCGCAGCGAGGCTGCCTTTTCGAAGTCCTGGCCGTCAATGGCGGCTTCCTTCGCGCGCTTGACCTCGGCAATTTCCTCGTCGAGTTCGCGCAACTCAGGCGGGGCCGTCATCTTCTGGATAGCCAAGCGTGCGCCGGCCTCATCAATGAGATCAATGGCCTTGTCTGGCAAGAAACGATCGTTGATGTAACGGTCCGCGAGCGTTGCGGCCGATTCCAACGCGTCGTCCGTAATGGTCACGCGGTGGAACGCCTCGTAGCGGTCGCGCAGTCCCTCAAGAATTGCGATGGTCTCCTTGACCGACGGCTCATCCACCTGAATCGGTTGGAAACGACGCTCGAGAGCGGCGTCCTTCTCGATGTACTTACGGTATTCATCGAGGGTGGTAGCGCCAATGATCTGGAGTTCGCCGCGGGCCATCATGGGCTTAAGCAGCGAGGCTGCATCGAGTGCGCCTTCCGCCGCGCCGGCGCCCACGAGTGTGTGAACCTCGTCGATGAACAGAATAATGTCGCCACGCGTGTTGATTTCTTTGAGGATCTTTTTCATCCTCTCCTCGAAATCACCGCGGTAGCGCGAGCCCGCCACCAGCGAGCCCATGTCGAGAGAGTACAGCTGCTTGTCCTTGAGCGTCTCTGGCACATCGCCTGCCGCGATCGCCTGCGACAGACCCTCAACCACGGCGGTCTTACCGACACCCGGTTCACCGATCAGCACGGGATTGTTTTTGGTGCGGCGCGAAAGCACCTGCATCACGCGCTGCGTTTCGTTGTGACGACCAATCACCGGATCGAGCTTGTTCTCGCGCGCTGCCTGCGTGAGGTTTCGGCCGTACTGGTCGAGGATCGTTGATCCTGCCTTCTGGCCTTCGCGGGCACCGCCCGGTCCCACGCCGACGGCTTCCTTGCCCTGGTAGCCGGAGAGTAACTGGGTGACCTGCTGACGCACGCGCGGTAGATCCGCGCCTAGCTTGACAAGCACCTGGGCGGCCACGCCGTCTTGCTCACGGCACAAACCAAGGAGCAGGTGCTCTGTGCCGATGTACGAATGGCCCAGCTGGAGACCCTCTCGCATCGCGTACTCAAGAACCTTCTTGGCACGCGGTGTGAACGGGATATGCCCCGACGGTTGCTCCTGGCCCTCACCGATAATTTCGATGACCTGCTCCTGGACGGCGTCGTACGTGACATTCAGCGACTCCAGCGCCTTCGCCGCCACGCCTTCGCCTTCCTTGATCAAACCCAGCAGAATATGCTCGGTGCCAAGATAGTTGTGCTTGAGGTTTCGCGCAGATTCTTGGGCAAGCACAATGACCCGCCTCGCGCGATCTGTAAACCGTTCAAACAATGTTGGACTCCTCTAAATATCTTTCGCCCAGAGCATGTGCATACACTCCTTGCGATTCCTCCTTTACCCTAGCGGCCGGTGAGCCGCGATTATTCACCGTTTCGCCGCTGGCGTGACTCCAACCTGAGAGCGAAAATCACCTCGCGAGCATCACGAGGACGAAGCTCGGCTGTTCGCCGTTGGCCCGTCGTCGTTCCGTCCCTAACATCCCTCCGTGCGACCTCCACCCAGGCAGTCCGCATCCCATCGTCACGGATGCACCGACGCTCACATCTGCAGAAGTGACGGGCACCAGCCAATTGAAAATCCGCCACAATAAAGAGGTGCTCCGAGAACGAATGCTGCGGGCAGGCCATTGCACATGTCATTGGACTACGCTGGAACAGCGGACGCAATGCCTTGATATGCACGACGCTGGAAAGCCGGCATCACGCTTCAAAGAGAATCGTGAAAGGACCGTCGTTCACAAGCTCGACGTCCATCATCGCCCCAAATTCGCCGGTCTCCACCGGCACTCCATAACCGCGAACTGCCTCGACGAGCTGGTCAAAGACGGGCTCCGCAACGTCTGCGCCAGCCGCCTTGGACCAGCTTGGTTTGCGCCCCTTGCGCACATCCGCATACAGCGTGAACTGCGACACCAAAAGCACAGGAGCGCCGGACTCTTCGGCCGATACCCGCGTCTCGACGTCGTCGAATCCATCCGGGCCGCGGAGCAATTTCAGCTGCGCGATCTTGCGCGCCGTTTTTTCGACCTCTGCCGAGCCGTCGTCGTGAGTCACGCCAACGAGAACGCACAGCCCGGGTCCGATCTCCCCCACGACTCGCTCGCCCACGGTTACCTTCGCGCGCTTAACGCGTTGGATCACACTTCGCATTACCATCCACCCCTTGATTGACGACGACCGCCCCGGTCTGTCCAGCGCGGCCCCATACGTTGGCGTTCAGGTCCGAGGTAGAACACGGCGGCGATGAGGAAGCCAAGGCTTACCCAACCTGCCAGCGGGAACCACATCCGCATCACTCGAACGGCAAAGTACAGTAGCCCGCCGATGCCAAGAACGGCCAGCCAGAAGTTCTTCGATCGTCCTGCAAGCCCGAACTGGCGTGCTGGACGCGCGAGCGCGTCGAGGAAACCCCACACGAAAACGCCCGTCATCACGAGCGGAAAGACCGTGTAGATAAGGAACGCCAAAAGCGAGTTCGCTCCGAACATTACCGGCTCCCGAGCCCACCGCGAGCGCTACCGAAACCACCAGCTCCGCCGTCAGCACTGCGAGGGCCACCTGCACGGTTGCCGCGCCGTAGCCCTTGGCCGGGTCTTTAGTC
>JBHWRK010000088.1:0-5653 GCA_043426715.1 Trueperella sp.
CCTGTCCGGCCGACCCACTGGATGTCTACCGCGTACTGCGCTCCATCAACCCAAGCCCATACATGCTCTTCCTCCGTCTACCTGACGGTAGCGCCGACGGATTCACGATTGTTGGCTCCTCGCCTGAGACGCTCATGCGCGTGAGCGACGGAGTTGTCATGACCTTCCCCATTGGCGGCACGCGCCCGCGGCCGGACGATCCGCTGGAGGACGCACGCGTCATCGAGGAGCTGAAGGCCGATCCGAAGGAAGTGCACGAGCACATGATGCTATTAGATCTTTCCAAGGAGGATCTGAAGAAGGTCTGCGACCCGGAGACCATCGAAGTGCACGACCTCATGACGATCAAACTTTTCTCGCACGTCATTCACATTGCGTCAACAGTAACCGGGCGGTTACGCGAGGGAGCGACGACGGCCGACTGCCTTGCGGCCACATTCCCGGCTGGCACGCTGTCTGGCAGTCCAAAGGAACGCTCGGTTGAAATTATTGACGAACTCGAACCGTCACGTCGTGGAAGCTTTGGAGGAGTGACTGGTTACTTCGACTTCTCTGGCAACGCTGATCTCGCGATAACGATCCGCACGGCCGTCATCAAGGACGGCAAGGCCTTCGTGCAAGCAGGCGCCGGCATCGTGGCAGAGTCGGATCCGGAGTGCGAATACACCGAGACTCAAAACAAAGCTGGTGCGGCGATCCGGGCGATTCAGATCGCGTCCCAACTTGCGGAACCTGATTTGTCACCCAATCCCTAACCGCAGGTAGGGTGACCAGAGGGAGGGAAGTTTATGACTGTTTTGGATGACATCATTGCCGGGGTTCGCGAGGATCTTGCCAAGCGTGAAGCGGCCGTCAGCCTCGATCAGCTCAAGGAGCGAGCAGAAAAGGTACGCAGCCCATTGAACGCGATTGATGCGCTCAAGCCGGCGGGTGATCATCGTAGTGTGCAGGTGATCGCCGAGGTCAAGCGGAAGAGTCCGTCGAAAGGCTCTCTTGCCGAAATCCCACACCCTGCTGATCTCGCCGGCATCTACGAAGAAGGTGGCGCGGCCGCCATTTCCGTGTTGACCGAGGAGCGCCGCTTCGACGGCTCGCTGGACGATCTGGATGCCGTGCGAGCTCGAGTAGACATTCCGGTTCTTCGTAAAGATTTCGTGGTCACTCCCTACCAAATTTGGGAAGCGCGCGCCCATGGTGCGGACATCGTGCTCATAATCGTGGCCGCCCTTGAGGATACGGTGTTGACATCTCTCATTGAGCGCGTCCATTCGCTCGGCATGACTGCACTGGTCGAAGCACACAATCGGGAAGAGGCACTCCGCGGGCTTGACGCCGGCGCACAGGTGCTTGGCATCAATGCACGCAACCTCAAGACGCTCGATGTTGATATGGCGACGTTCGACAAGGTGGTTGATGTGGTTCCTGACACGGTCGTCAAGATCGCCGAATCGGGTGTCACCTCCACCAACGACATGTTGAACTACGCTCGCTCCGGTGCAGACGCTGTGCTCATGGGCGAAGTTCTCGTCACCAACGGAAATCCGCTTCAGGCAGTGCGCGACATGGTCGCAGCTGGCCAGCATCCATCCTTGAATTAACGAGAAGGAACCATGAAATTATCCGAATCCGTAGGCCCCTACTTCGACGAGTTTGGTGGAACGTTCATTCCCGAAGCTCTTATGCGAGCACTTGCCGATGTTGAAGAAGGATGGCACAAGCTCAAGGATGATCCAGATTTTCTCACTGAGCTCGATCACCTCAATCGGACGTACTCAGGGCGCCCCTCGATCATCACCGAAGCGCCGAATTTCGGCGAGCGCTACTGTGGCGGCTCGCGTGTCATTTTGAAGCGCGAAGATCTCAATCACACCGGCTCTCACAAAATCAACAATGTGCTTGGCCAGGCATTACTCACTCGTCACTTGGGCAAGACACGGTTGATCGCAGAAACCGGAGCCGGTCAGCATGGCGTGGCCACTGCCACGGCGGCAGCGCTCCTCGGCCTCGAATGCGTTATCTATATGGGCGCGAAGGACATTCAACGCCAGGCACTTAACGTTGCACGCATGGAGCTTCTCGGAGCCAAGGTTGTCAGTGTGGATACCGGATCGCAGACGCTCAAGGACGCCATCAACGAGGCGTTCCGTGACTGGGTTGCTCACCTCGACACCACGAACTACCTCTTTGGTACTGCGGCTGGCCCGCACCCGTTCCCCACGCTCGTACGCGATCTTCAGCGAATTATTGGTGACGAAGCGCGCGCCCAAATTCTCGATCTGATCGGCGAGCTTCCCGACGTCGTCACGGCCTGCGTAGGCGGCGGCTCAAACTCGATCGGCATGTTCACAGCATTCCTTGATGATCCGACCGTCCGTCTCATTGGCGCCGAGGCAGCGGGCGAAGGCATGGAATCGGGTAAGCATTCGGCGTCGATCACCCAGGGCGATGTGGGTGTCCTCCACGGTGCGAAGACGTACGTTCTCCAAGACGAGGATGGCCAAACGGTCGATTCCTTCTCAATTTCCGCTGGCCTCGACTACCCGGGCGTTGGCCCGCAGCACGCGGCGCTTGCCAAATCTGGCCGGGCCGAGTATTGGCCGATATCCGACGCCGAGGCCATGGATGCTTTCGCGAAGCTGTCTCGCTCCGAGGGCATAATCCCGGCCATCGAATCAGCCCACGCACTCGCCGTGGCCATCAAGGTTGGCCAAGAAGCTGCGAACAAGGGTGAAAAGCTGACAATTGCCGTCTCGCTCTCAGGGCGCGGCGATAAGGATATGGAAACTGCAATGGAATACTTTGGCCTCGGCAAGAAGGCGCAGGAGGAGAACTAATGACTGTCTACGCCGCAGACCAGATTGCAAAGGCGCGGGAGAACAACCACGCTGCTTTCATCGCCTACCTCTCGGGCGGATTTCCCGATATCGAAGGATCCGTTGACGCTATCAAGACCGTCATCGACGCCGGCGCCGATATTGTTGAGCTCGGGTTCCCGTACTCTGATCCCACGATGGACGGTCCGATCATTCAGGAGGCCGGCCAAAAAGCACTCGCACGTGGACTAAAGCGTGGCGACATGTTCCGCATTGTCGAGAAGGTTGCTGATCTGGGTACTGCCATTGTCATCATGACGTACTTCAATCCGATCTTCGTCTACGGTGCCGATAACTTCGCGCGAGACCTTGCAAACGCGGGAGGCGCTGGCCTCATCACGCCTGACCTCATTCCTGAAGAAGCTGGGGACTGGATCGATGCCTCGAAGGCCCATGACCTTGAGCGCATTTTCCTCGTGGCGCCGACGTCAACTGACGAACGAATCAAGATCACCGTAGACGCCTCTCGTGGCTTCGTTTACGCGGCCTCGCGCATGGGTGTGACGGGTCTGCAGTCGTCAGTTGATATCTCCACGAAGGACCTCGTCAAGCGCACGCGCGCCGCCGGCGCTGAGAACGTGTGCGTCGGCATCGGCGTGTCCAACAGAGACCAGGCTACCCAGGTCGGTCAATACTCGGATGGCGTCATCGTGGGCTCGGCTCTCGTTGATGCTCTTCTCAAGCTCGACGGCGATAAGGTTAACGGCCTGCGCGAGCTGCGCGCGGTTGCCGAGGACATCGCCGCTGGTGCCCACACACTTCGCGAAAGCTGAGCATGTTTACCTCAATCCCATCTCCGTCTATTTCATCCATTTCACTTGGCCCACTCGAGATTCGGTTTTATGCCTTAGCTATCGTTACGGGCATTATCGTCGCCTGGTGGATCGGCGAGCGCAGATACACCGAGAGAGGCGGCCCGAAAGAAGTCTCTATTGATGTGGCAGTGTGGATGGTGCTATTCGGCATCGTCGGAGCTCGCATCTACCACGTCATAACCACGCCGGATCCGTACTTCGGACCAAACGGCGACATTCTCAAGGCGTTCCGTATTTGGGAGGGCGGTCTTGGAATCTGGGGCGGAATTGCGCTCGGTGCGGTGGGTGGGTTCATCGCGTTGCACAAACAAGGGCTACGATTTGGACCCTTCGCGGACGCGATCGTGCCCGGTGTGCTGATCGCTCAGGCTATTGGCCGCTTCGGTAACTATTTCAATCAAGAACTTTTCGGCGGACCGACGGACCTGCCGTGGGCGCTTCAGATCGATGATGTCAATATTCCTGCCGGCTATGCTCCAGGCACGACGTTTCACCCCACATTCCTGTATGAGGCAATATGGGTGGTGGCCATGGCGGTCCTGCTGGTGTGGATGGAAAATCACTTCCGCTTTCGTGGCGGCCAGACGGCGGTTATGTACGTCATTTTGTACACGGCTGGCCGCGTATGGATTGAAAACCTCCGCATCGACGACGCTCAAATCATTGCTGGACTACGTCTGAACGTGTGGACATCAATTATCGTATTCCTCGTGGCTGTGGTGGTCTTCATTAGCCTGCGCAGCTACGTCAAATCGCACCCCGAACTGGGCGATATCTATCTTGACGGACGCGATCCGTACGCCCAGGCAGTTGATGCAAAGACCTCGGCCTCACCTGCTACTACTGATGTGCCTGTGGTAACCGAGACCGTCGATCCTGCTGCGTCATCTCAGGAGACATCCGCGCTCGCGCCAGAACCTGCGGCCGAAAGCGGCGACTCAGACGGTGGCAAATCCGTAGAATAACCACAAGGTATCAACACTCCGAAAATGTTCGCCTGTACTTTCTCAGGCGTGCGATTCATCAGGTATGGTGAGATCATGCGTAGAGCCAAGATAGTTTGTACCCTAGGTCCAGCAACAGATTCGAAAGAACGTATCGTTGAACTCGTGAAGGCGGGCATGAATGTTGCCCGTATTAATGCCTCTCATGGCACCCACGATGAGCATGAGAAGCGAATCAACTGGGTTCGCGAAGCAGCAGAAGAAACCGGCCAAGCAGTGGCCGTGCTCGTTGACCTGCAGGGCCCGAAGATCCGGCTTGGTACATTCGAATCCGGCCCCGTATTGCTTGAACAGGGCGACATTTTTACGATCACCACGGAAGACGTGCCGGGCGATAAGGAGCTCGTCTCCACGACGTTCGACGGGCTTCCCGGTGACTGCAACCCCGGCGACCTCATTTTGATCGACGACGGTAAGGTCCAGGTCCGTGTAAAGGAAGTTAACGGCCCTGAGGTTGTGACCCAGGTGGTCATTGGCGGAACCGTATCTAATAACAAGGGCGTCAATCTGCCGGGAGTGGCCGTGTCCGTTCCTGCTTTGTCCGAGAAGGACAAGGAGGATCTCGAGTGGGCGCTCAACTATGGCGCGGATATCTGCGCACTGTCGTTCGTGCGGTCGGCTGAGGACGTCAAGGACGTCCACGAGATCATGGACATGGTTGGCCGTCGCATTCCCGTGATTGCAAAGATTGAAAAGCCGCAAGCCGTGACGGTGTTGGAAGAGATTGTCCGCGTCTTTGATGGCATCATGGTCGCCCGAGGTGACTTGGGCGTGGAGCTGCCGCTCGAGCAGGTGCCGATCGTTCAGAAGCGCGCGATTAACATTGCCCGGCGCAATTCCAAACCGGTTATCGTGGCAACGCAGGTGCTCGAATCGATGATCACCTCGCCCACGCCCACCCGCGCTGAAACATCTGATTGCGCGAACGCCATTCTCGATGGTGCGGACGCCGTCATACAGT
>JBHWRK010000089.1:0-2879 GCA_043426715.1 Trueperella sp.
AACTGCACACGAGGGCCTTTATGCGTAGACACGAACTTAATCAGCGCGACATTGCGAATGTATACCGATTTGGCGGCATGACCGTCCCGCAAAAGTTCGACGGAAAACGGGCTGGCCACTATCGGATCTCACCAACACTACCGCGCTTCTTGATGTTTCTAATTCGGACCTCGTGGCTGACGACATGGTGGAAACAGAGAAAACGGAAATGGCCCCGAACGAATCCGGGGCCAACGTGAGCCACCTGCGAGAATCGAACTCGCGACCGTCGCATGACGAGTGAGACGCTCTACCGACTGAGCTAAGGCGGCCCGCAAACAGCCAACTTACCTAACTAGCAGGCAGTTTTTCAAATATAGCGGCGTGATCTTTGACGCGTCACGCGAGCAAGCTGATATTTACGACCTCGCCTACTCGGTGGCTGCGCATGTGAGCCCGTCCTCGGGCACCACCCCGCGCAACAGGTAGGCGTCCAACGCGCCGTTAATGCAGTCCCCCGCGCGCCCGTACGCAGTATGGCCTTCGCCTTCCCACGTCACAAAAACCGAGTTTTCCATGTTGTTGGCAAACGCCTCCGACCACGCGTACGGTGTTGCCGGATCGCCGGTCGTTCCCACCACGACGATCGGATCCGACCCCTTCGCCACGAACGGTCCGAGCGGGCCCTCTTCGCCGCCAGGCATGATGTCGCACATGTACTGCGAATAACCCATGACCTCGCCAAAAATTGGGGCCTCCTCAGCCATCTTGTCGGAAAGCTCTTCCCACTGAGCCAGGTCGCCCTCCACGTAGGTGTCCGCGCAACTGATCGCCCAGTTAGCCTCCACCATGTTGTTCGTGAAGGTGTCCCCTTCGCGCGACATGTAGAGGTCGAACAACGTCAAGAACATGTCGCCCGTCCCGTCGTTAATCGCCTCGTCGAACGCGACGTCAAGAGCAAACCACGCTGTATCGTCATACAGCGGCATGGCGATGCCGTAGAACAGGCCCGTCTGCGTGAGCTGGCGATCACCGGCCTGGATCGGATCGTCCACAATGTCCTCAAACATCTGAGCAACCTTCGCGCGCGCGTCCTCAAGCGAATCGCCCAGCACGCACTCCCCACGCGAGATGCAGTCCTCGATGTAGGCATCCAATGCCTGCTCGAAACCCTTAGCTTGGGCGAGGGACTGGTCGAAGTTCGGAATCGAATCATCCACCGCACCATCTAGGATGACGCGGCCCACGTTCTGCGGGAAAAGCTCCGCATACATGCCGCCCAGCGACGTGCCATACGAATACCCCACGTAGTACAGGCGCGGATCGCCCAACACGTGGCGTAGGACGTCCATATCCTTGGCCGCCTCGCGCGTACCAACAAACTCCAGCAAGTCGCCCGTCTTGTCGATGCAGCCCTGCACAAGCACCTGCGTGTCGGACTGCGACTCGGCGCTACCCTCATCGGTGTCCGGATACGTCTTGTCGAGAGCCGCGGCCAGATCGGCGTCGTTCAAACAATCCACGGGTGCCGAATCGCCCACGCCACGCGGATCGAAGCCAATCACGTCAAAATTCTTCGTGATGTCGTCAGAAAAGTACAGGTTCGCAGAGTCAGCCATCTCCTGGCCGCTTCCGCCCGGCCCGCCAGGGTTGACAAGCAAGTTGCCGATCGCCTCACCGGTGGCCCGCGCCTTCTTCATGCGGATCGTAATCGTCTCGCCACCCGGATTGTCATAATCCATCGGAACGGTGACGTCCGCGCACTCCTTGCCATCGCAGTCGAACCACTCCAGGTCCTGGCCGTAAAATTCCTCCAGACCCTCCGGCACATCCGGCATGGGGGCGTCAATCGCCACGGCCATGCCATCCGAGGTGGAGGGTGATTCCTGAGTGGGGTCCTTCGTGGCCGTGGACGAAGCCGACGGGTCCGATCCCTTCGGCTCCACATCAACGGTGTTCACACACGCGGAGAGCGCAAGGGCTGTGGCGGCAAGCAAAGCAATGGGTTTGAATTTCACCCTTTTAATCTATGCCATGCGCGCACCACAATCACGCCCTACTATCACCTTGTGGACTGATCCCCCACCAGCCGTGCGGTGGATAACTACCGTTCGCGCAACTCAACGAGCGCCGCCTCCATGAGCAACTGTACTGCCACATTGCCCCGCAAACGCTCGCGCGCCTCGTTCAGCGCATCGATCCGAGCCAGCGTTAACGACGGCGCCGAATCCTTAGCAATCCGCTGTACCTCCTGCGAGTAATCCGCATTCACCAGCGCCACCTCGGCGGCCAACTGGGTGACCAACACGTCGCGATAGAACGAGATCATATAGATCAACTCGCGGTCGACCATATCCTGCATATTTCGCGTGGCCCTACGCTTGGAATCTACACCCGCCGCCTTCACCTGGCTGCGCACCGCCGCCGGAACGCGCCCGCCGGCCTCAAGACCCATCGCTGCCAACCTGTCCGCGACTTCCTTTTCCACGGCCTCCTCGTCTGACTTCGTGCCGGCCTCACCTCGCATCGCGTCCACATCCGTGAGCAGCATCGCTGCAAGCATCGCATCCCCGGTGGTTCGAATTCCGACGACGGCGTCCAGCGTCTTCTTTCGCACCGCGGCGGCGTCCGGATCGGTTGCGAGTGCTTTCGCGACGCCGATGTGGGACTGCGCTGCCTGAGCCGCCACGAACGCCTGGTCCGGGTCTGCACCTTCGCGCTCGACGAGCAGGCGGGCGATGGCCTCTGGAGCAGGTGTGACGAGATTGATGTTGCGTGTGCGGGACCGGATCGTGGGTAGCACATCGGCCACGGCTGCGGTACACAGGATCCAGACCGTACGCGGACCGGGCTCCTCAATCGCCTTGAGCAGCACATTGGTGGTGCGGGGCAACATGCGG
>JBHWRK010000090.1:0-7299 GCA_043426715.1 Trueperella sp.
ACCTGTCAACCGGTGAGGTAATGGGAATCGACTCGACCTTCCCTGTGGCATTCGCCAAGGCACAGTCCGGCGCGTTCGGAGGGTTGCCAACGTCAGGTAACGCGTTCGTGTCCGTCTCTGATGACGACAAGTCGGGGATGATTTTCCCCGTCTCCCAACTGGTCGATATGGGCTTTAAGATCTTTGCGACGTCAGGAACCTGCCGCGTTCTAGGACGTTACGGCATTGAGACCACTCACGTGGACAGGATTTCCCAAAATCCTGTCGACAATGTTGTTCACCTGATCTCCTCAGGAAAAATCGACATGGTTGTCAACACCCCGAACACGAAGGGAAGCCGAGCTGACGGCTACTCAATTCGCGCCGCCACCACGGCAGCCGATTTACCCATCATGACGACGATTGCCGAGTTTGGTGCTGCAGTCCAGGCGATTAAAGACCAGCGTTCACGCGACTTCGAGGTGCGCACGCTCCAGGAACACAATGAGTACCGATAGGTTATAGCCAGGACCCAGCGCGTCGGAACGAGTTGCACAATAACGCCCTGACCAGTGCAAACATTAAACGCTTAAATGGACCGTTCCGATTGGCGCAAAATTGCGGAATTTTGTAGATCATCGCGCTATATTTACGGTAAGAAAACTCAGCGTGAGGAGATCATCATGGCTTTACCGACATTGACGCCGGAAGAGCGCAAAGCAGCCCTCGAAAAGGCGGCCGTTGCACGCAAACGGCGCGCAGCTATCAAGAAAGAATTGAAGTCCGGGGAAAAGAAGCTGTCAGAAGTTCTCGAACTAGCCAAGAATGACCCTGTTGTAGCAAAGCTCAAGGTCACGTCCCTTCTTCAATCTCTGCCTGGCATCGGTCCGGCTAAGAGTGCATCCATTATGGAGACGGCAAAAATTTCTCCCTCACGTCGCGTCGGTGGACTTGGTAAACATCAGGCTCAGCGACTCATCGAGTTGTTTGGTTAGAGACCCAGCTCGACAGGCCCCAACGGCACCCTTCGGGATGCCGTATTTTGGTGCCGGATCATAGACGCGTTTTGGTTCGGGCGGCACAAGCGCACGCCTTGCACGTCCGCGATTTTGATCGGAGTACTCCACTTCTGACACGATAGGGTCATGGCTAAAGCGTTTGTATTAACCGGTCCGACCGCCGTCGGCAAAGGCACAGTGATAGCGGAGATTACGCAGTCGCGTCCAGATATCTGGTTTTCAATTTCGGCAACCACCCGTGTACCTAGGCCAGGAGAGGTGGACGGTGTGGACTACCACTTTGTGAGCAATGAAGAGTTCGACCAGATGGTTCACGAGGATCAGATGCTCGAATGGGCCGTTGTTCACGGTCTGGCCAAGTACGGCACTCCGCGCGGTCCCGTAGAGGCTGCACTCGCAGAAGGACGAACTGTTCTACTCGAAGTGGATCTTGCGGGTGCCCGTCAGGTGCGAGAATCTATGCCGAGCGCTGAGCAGATTTTCCTCGCACCTCCGTCGTGGGAAGAGCTCGAAAAACGTCTTCGAGGACGTGGCACCGAAACGGAAGAAGAACAGCGTCGCAGGCTAGAAACAGCGAGAGTGGAACTGGCGGCGGAAGCGGAGTTTGACCACGTCGTCGTGAATGAGACAGTGGCCGAAGCCACCGCAGAGCTACTTAAAATTATGGATCGAGACGACTAGACTTAAAGGCTGATACCTTGGGGATCCAAGGTTTACATTCGTGGAGAGGCAAACATGTTCGGAACGACCCCCAATCCTGAGGGCATTACCTCGCCCGCAATCGATGAATTGCTGGACAAGGTAGATTCCAAGTACACGCTCGCAGTCTTTAGTGCTGCGCGTGCTCGCCAGATTAACTCCTACCGTCAGGAAATGAAGTCCGGCGATCAGAACGTCACCAACATCGGCCCGCTAGTACCAGCGACGCCCGAGGACAAGCCACTGTCCGTCGCGCTCGAAGAGATTGCGGAAGATAAGCTCTCGATGTCCCTTGATGACTAACAGTTCGGGAGCCTCCCACCAGGGAGGCTCTTTTGTTTTTGGAATGCGCGTCCTCCTTGGAGTCACGGGCGGTATTGCTGCATACAAGGTCCCGGCTGTCGTGCGGGGTCTGCGTGAGGCCGGGATCGACGTCGTTGTGGTACCCACGCCCGAATCGCTGAATTTCGTCGGTCAAACCACCTGGGAGGCCCTGTCTGGGAATCCCGTCCATATCTACACGCCCGAGGGCGCGGACGAGGTTGTTCACGTGCGTACAGGCCAAGAGGCTGACCTCGTTCTCATCGCCCCGGCAACCGCAAACACGATGTCGAAAATTGCAGCCGGTATGGCGGACAACCTGCTCACCGCGTCAGTTCTCGTGGCGACCGCTCCTGTCATGGTGGCGCCCGCTATGCACACCGAGATGTGGAACAACCCGGCCACCCAGGCAAATGTTGATACGTTGCGTGAGCGTGGTGTGGACTTTATTGGCCCGGAATCAGGCCGGCTGACCGGCAAAGATTCCGGCATTGGTCGCATGAGCGAGCCGGAGACGATCGTCCAGGCGGTTCTAGATCGCCTTAGTTCTCACGTCGAAAGAAACGTCGATCTGGTGGGCACGTCGATCGCGATTAGCGCTGGCGGTACCCGCGAGCCGATCGATCCTGTGCGGTTCATTGCGAATCGATCAACCGGTCGTATGGGTGTGGCAATGGCGAACGAAGCCGCGTCCCGGGGTGCAGACGTCTATCTGGCCGCAGCGAACATCGATGCGTCGGTCATGGCCGACCTCAATTCCGACATTCAGGTGGTGACGGTTGGCTCGGCGCTCGAGCTTCAGGATGTCATGGACCAGTTCGCTGGCTTTGCAGACGTGCTCGTCATGAGCGCTGCAGTCTCAGATTTTCGGGTCGGCTCCAGATCACAAACAAAGATCAAACGTGACGGCGACATGCAGATTACACTCGTGGAAAACCCCGATATTTTGGCGGGACTGGCACGTGATAAGCGGGAAGGCCAGACTATCGTGGGCTTTGCCGCTGAAACTGGGGACAGCGAAAAAACTTACCTCGACTATGGCCGCGAGAAGGCACGCCGCAAGGGTGCCGACCTGCTCGTCATCAACGAAGTTGGAACCGATGTCGGCTTTGGAGACGTCAACACCGTCGTGACCATTGTTGATATCGAAGGCCATCCGATATCCGAGGCCGCCGGCTCGAAAGCTGATGCGGCCCGAGCAATTATTGATTCAATTAAGAAAATCAGGACAACATAAGTGACTCTTCAGCCCTTCACCTCCGAATCTGTGACCGAGGGACATCCCGACAAGGTGTGCGACCGCATATCTGACGCGATCCTCGATGCCATGCTCGAACAGGATCCGAACGCGCGCGTTGCGATTGAAACACTCGTCTCCACGGGCCTCGTGCTCGTCGCCGGAGAGGTGACGACCACGGCCTATGTGGAGATTCCCGAGATCATCCGCCACGCGGTGAAGGACATTGGATACACGTCCTCGGAGATTGGTTTCGACGCTGACTCGTGCGGCGTTATGGTGTCGATCGGTCAGCAGTCGCCCGATATTGCCGGTGGAGTGAATGAGTCCTACGAGGCGCGCACTGACGGTGAGTCGGATCCGTACGACCTTCAGGGGGCCGGCGATCAGGGCCTCATGTTTGGATATGCCACGAACGAGACCCCTGAGCTCATGCCTTTGCCGATTCACCTCGCTCACAGGCTTGCTGAGCGTTTGGCTGACGTGCGCAAGCGTGGAATCGTCCCGGGATTGCGTCCTGATGGTAAGACCCAAGTGACGGTTGATTACGATGACGCGGGTCCGGTTGCGATTAACACCGTTGTCGTATCCACACAGCATGACGACGATGTCACCAGACAATGGTTGGAACGCGCCATTCGCGAGCACGTTATTGATCCCGTGTTGACGAAAGAGACCGATCTGGATCGCTCTGGCATGAAGGTTTACGTTAATCCATCCGGCCGTTTCGTCTTGGGTGGTCCGCAAGCTGATGCGGGTGTGACTGGGCGCAAGATCATCGTCGACACGTACGGTGGCATGGCACGCCACGGCGGTGGAGCCTTTTCTGGCAAGGACCCGTCGAAGGTTGACCGATCGGCAACATACGCTGCCCGGTGGGTGGCAAAAAACGTTGTGGCGGCCGGTCTTGCTGACCGTTGCGAAGTCCAAGTGGCGTATGCAATCGGCAAGGCTCAACCCGTGTCAGTTCGGCTCGACACCTTCGGAAGCGAGAAGTACGCGCTTGCAGACATTGAAAAAGCTGTGAAAAAGGTATTCGACCTACGGCCTGCCGCGATCATCAAGGAGCTCGATTTGCTCAGACCGATCTACGTGCAAACCTCAGCATACGGCCACTTCGGTCGACCGATCGAAGACTTTACTTGGGAGAAGACCAACAAGGTCGAAGAGCTGCTAGCAGCGCTCTGATGCGTCGGTGGCTCATGATTAAATGAAGTTATGAGCCACAGCGACGGTCTGTTCGACCTACCAGACTACGGATTTCAGGAAGAATTACTCTCCCTGCATCCTGTCGCGCGCGAAATCGATTCCGAGGTAACGTTGCCGGTGGCGCGCGTTCTGCCAGACATGCCGCAACCGCACATGGATAGGTTGTTCGACTACGAAATCCCCGTCAAAATGGCTGCCGCCGAAGTGGGGTCTCGAGTGGTCATAGATATCGGATCGCAACGCGTCGATGGCTTCATTGTGGAGAGAACACAATCAACCAATTACCACAAACTACGACCTCTTCGGCGCGTAGTCTCTCCAATTGGTGTGCTTACACCTGAGGTACTCGAACTGTGCAGAACGGTTGCTCGCCGGCAGGCGAACCCCGTTTCATCTGCCGTGCGCTTAGCGGTTCCGCAACGCCATGCGCGTGCGGAAAAGGAATTTTTCGAGCTACCGCCTCCCACTGAGGGGCAGACGCGCCATCACGACGGTGCGAATTGGGATCGGTACGTCGGAGGTCCCGAATTTACCGCGCAGATCCGAGCTAAGCAGAGACCCAACGGTGTGGTCCAGCTAAGGGCTAGTGATCGGGCGCCCCATCTTCTACCGTTTCTTCTCGCATCTGTCCGAGAGGCCGACCAGGGAGCCATCGTCGTCGTCCCCACACCCGCAATGGCTCGCCAGCTCGCTCGCACGCTCAGTGAACAGATGGGGGAGCAGGTTGCACTCTTTGTCTCGGAGGACGACCATCCAACGCGCTATCAAACCTTCCTTGGCGTGCTCACTGGACGCTCGCGGATCGTGGTTGGAACCCGATCAGCCGTGTGGGCACCTGTGCAGAATCTAGGGCTCGTGTCGATTATCGACGACCACCATTCGGCCTTCACTGAACCGCGAAGCCCATACGTTCATGCGCGCGAAGTTCTTTCCTTACGTGCAGCACAGACTGGCGCATCATTCGTCGCCTTCAACTACGGCCCGTCTCCGGACCTCGCTGCGATGGTCGCGCGCGGGGCGGCTCGCTGGATCACGCCCGCACCAAGCTCACATCGTGACGGCGTTCCGCAGATACTCTCGGCCAACGATTTCCGCACCGAAGGCGTGGATCTGGCGCGGATGCCCTCATCCGTTTTTCAGATCACGCGTACGGGCCTCGATCACGGTCCCGTGCTGTTTATTGTTCCGCGCGCGGGTTACATTCCGATGTTGGCCTGTCAAAATTGCCGGGAGATCGCCGAGTGTCCTCAATGCGCTGGCGCGCTTGGAATTCCCCAGTCAGATTCACCGCCTGTGTGTACGCGATGTTCGTTTGTTGTGCGCAAATTCCGGTGCCTAAACTGTCGTGGTACTCGTCTTCGTGCGGTGAGAATCGGGTCGCAAAGAACAGCCCAAGAGATTGGTCGAGCATTCAAAGGCGAAAAAATTCATCTGGCTGGTATAGGCGAGCAGCGCTCCCACCTCGACGGCTCGAGGCGTATCGTCGTCTCGACACCTGGGGTCGCTCCGATCGTGGAGGGTGGTTATAGTGCTGGAGTCATTCTCGATGCTGGCTACATGTTGCGGTCCACTCGCCTTGAGTCCGAGACTCATTTCCTTCGTACGGTTGCGCACACCGCTGCGCTCGTCCGCGCCCGATCCGTGGGAGGAAAGCTCCTCATCGTGGGGGATGTGCCGAACGAACTCATTTCCGTCCTCCACACGTGGGATCTTGCGAGCTGGTCCGAACATCTCCTATCGGAACGCGCACTCATCGGCCTACCACCCACGACGGTGTGGGTGGAGCTCAAGGCACCAGAAACCTCATTGCGAGAATATTTGGGCCTCCTGCGCACCGTGGCTCATGAGCACGGGTACGACACGGACGATGTACCCGTCGATGCACTGTTTGCAGGTGGCGCACAGGACATCATTCCAGGCATGGCCGTCCTCGGGCCGAATCCGGCAGGCGATGAGGTTGTCACCTATCTGCGGTTTTCAGAGTCGGATCGTGTAGCGAAAACGGCCGTCGTCTACGCCGCCGCGAGAACAGCCTCGGCGCATCGGTCGGCACGCGGTCTGCGCATCGTTGTGGATCCCGAACTTTAAGGGCGAGTCGTCGGAAATCCTCGGCTGCCAGCGAGCAGACGTCTAGGAAGATAGCGATTGGCGCTGTTGAAGAACCTTGAATGTCGGCGCACTCCATCGACTTTTCTGGAGTCAAACTTCTGGACTCAAAGGAGGAACCTGAGATCGGGCGATACACCTTATAGGATGAGCTTGTGCGTATTATTTTTGCTGGTACCCCACAAACCGCTATTCCCTCGCTGGAGGTCCTTGCTGAGGACCATGAGATCGTTGCCGTGCTGACGCGCCCTCCGGCTCCCGTTGGCCGAAAACGGGTGCTGACGAAATCGGCTGTCCATGAGCGTGCCGAAGAGCTTGGACTTCCCGTTCTCACGCCATCAACGTTGCAGGATGCGGATGTTCAGCGCGAGATTGCGTCGTATAACGCTGACGCCGTAGCGGTGGTCGCCTATGGCATGCTCGTCCCACCTGATCTGCTGGATGTTCCCACCCATGGATGGATTAATCTCCATTTCTCGTTGCTACCAAAGTGGCGTGGAGCCGCGCCTGTCCAGTACGCGATCGCGGCGGGCGACGATGTAACCGGCACAGCCGTGTTCCAGATTGAAGAGGGTCTTGATACCGGCCCGATATTCGACGTGAAAAAGCGCGAGATCATGACAACGGATACCGCAGGCAATCTTCTCGATGAGTTGGCGATCAGCGGCGCGCGGCAACTGTCCGACGTGCTAAGCCGGCTAGAGCGTGGCGAAGCTCAAGCCACACAAA
>JBHWRK010000091.1:0-4739 GCA_043426715.1 Trueperella sp.
ACCTCGTCAACCAAACACTCACAGCAGACCTCGGCGTCATCTCAACCACATCACCGTCGAAATTTAGCCAGCCGATCACTGCAGAGACCGCAGCGGTACTCGAATCGATGATGATCGACGTCGTCAATCAAGGAACCGGGGCCTATGCAGCGTCGAGCTTCGTCCAGGTAGCCGGCAAGACCGGCTCCGCAGAAATCGCGGCCGGCGTCCAACCACATGCGTGGTTCGCAGGTTTCGATGCAACGGACAATCCTCAAGTGTCCGTGGGCGTCTTTATCGAAAACGGAGGCGACGGCGGCCAATCAGCTGGTCCGGTCGCTCGCGCCGTCATTGAGGCGGTGGTCAACCAATGACCATCCGCGTGGAATGTAATCGTATTGTGACATTTCTAGTTGGGCTTACTGCGGCCAGATCAGGCACTATGTTGGAAGGTGTGGAGTGCGCACCAAGGAAGGATAAGGCGGCATGGCAGAAATACCACGCGTCCTAGGCGACCGTTACGAGGTCGGTGATCTCATAGGTCGTGGAGGAATGGCGCAGGTGCATCTGGGCTACGATACCCGTCTCTCGCGCACCGTTGCGATTAAGGTTCTCCGCACCGATCACGCCACCGATCCCACATTTATCGCGCGCTTCCGCCGTGAAGCGCAGTCTGCTGCTGCTCTCAATCACCCGTCGATCGTGGCGGTGTACGATACGGGCGAAGAAACGGTTGAGTCCAGCGCAGGTCGCACGATGTCTCTGCCGTATATCGTCATGGAATACGTCAAGGGCCGCACTGTTTCTCAGCTGCTAAAAAATGGCGATGCGTTGCCTATTGATGAGGCTGTACAGATCGTCGTGGGTGTGTTGTCTGCCCTCGAATACTCCCATCGTGAGGGCATTGTTCACCGCGACATCAAGCCGGGCAACATCATGCTCACCCCCGAAGGCAAGGTCAAAGTCATGGACTTTGGCATTGCTCGCGCGATCGCCGATTCGTCGGCCACGATGACTCAGACCAATTCCGTGGTGGGAACCGCGCAGTATCTCTCGCCCGAGCAGGCTCGCGGTGAAGTGGTAGATGCGCGCTCAGACCTGTATTCATCTGGTTGCTTGTTGTTCGAGCTACTGACTGGCCAGCCGCCGTTCCGCGGTGATTCAGCCGTGGCCGTTGCGTACCAGCACGTCTCGCAGACGCCGCCAAAACCCACGTCGATTGCACCAGATGTGCCGGAGCAACTAGATCGTGTGGTTATGAAGTCACTGGCAAAGCGCCGCGAAGACCGCTACCAAAGCGCGGCCGACATGCGCGCGGATCTACTTGCAGCATCGCGTGGTGAAGGTGTGTCCGCTCCGGCCGTGGGCTCGTGGCAGACTCAGGTGGTTGCCGCTCCCACGCAGATTGCGTCGGCACCTGTGGCACCGACTCCCACCTCAACTGGTACTACGACCACTCAGACAGACGCAGAGCCCGTCAAGGATGAGCGGGGTCGAAACCGCGCGTTCATCATCATCGGAATCATTTTGCTTCTCCTCGCAGCCCTGGGTATCGGCTGGGCGATCATGAACGCCAATGACGATCCCGTCGACGATGAGACCACGGTCGTGCAAGTAATCGTCCCCGATCTGACCGACATGAATGAGGCGCAGGCACGGCAAGCTCTCGCAGAGGTCAATTTGAAGATTGATATCGGCAACGGGGTTGAGCATGACGAGATCGCGGAAGGGCTATTCGTCTCCTCGAACCCGCAGGTCGGTGAAACCGTGGAAGAAGGTAGCACTGTCACCGTCCACTTCTCCTCGGGCATGGGATCTGTGGAAATTCCGGATGTGACGAACGGAAACTATACCCAGGATCGAGCGAAGGCAGAGCTTGAGGCTCTCGGTCTCAAAGTGGGCCGTGTGGATACTCAAGACGTTCCTGGCCGAGCCAAAGATATCGTGTCTGAAACGAGTCCGGTTGCCGGCTCACAGGTAGAAAAGGGTAGTTCCGTCAACCTTGTGGTGGCCTCTGGCGAGATCGTGCTGGAGGACGTGCGCTGGATAGATCGTGACACTGCCGAACGTATTCTTCGTGAAGATCTGAAGATTCCCACCATCTCGATAACTGAATCCGAAACGGGAGATGTTGCTCCCGGCACGGTCATTGCGATGGAACCAAGCGCAGGAAAAGTTCCGTACGATCAGCATGTCGAGCTCGTCATCGCAAAGGCTCCTGCACCCGTCCCAACACCGGAGCCGGAGCCGGAGCCGGAACCTGAACCCGAGCCTTCACCTGAACCCGAACCATCAGAGACTGATCCCGCTTCTGAGGACACGAGTGGGCAGGCGGGCACGCTTCCAAATGAGAATGCGAATCCTAACGCCGCAACGCGGCGTGGCGGAAACTAGGAACTGACTGACAGGAGCCGCTGAACGGCTGCAAGAACGAGTAGCAGATCAACGTCAATCGGGGAGTAACTTACTCCCCGATTGTGTTATCCACAATATTGGTGTTTTCCATGACCCATGGGAAGGCGAACTCGAACAGTAGGTAAATGGCCAACAAGATGAGGGCGAGCGCTTGGATCGCCTTGAGCCATTTGGGGCCCGGCAATGCACGCCATATTGCTCCGTACATCAGTTCCCACTCTCCTCTATCTGCTCCGTCTGCGGGTCAATAAGAGCCTCCGGCAGACCGTCCTCGCGTTTGGTCCAGTAGTCAAATTCTGCGTGAACAACCCAGCGCTCGTTGGAAACGAAGGGTGGGTGACACGTCGTAATCGTGAGTAGTCGCCGGGTCACTTTGCTGTAATCGCCGCGCCCTTGTAAGTGCTCGTACGCCATGAACGGATCCGGAGCGATTGTCCACACCTCGGTTGGCAGGACGATTTGGTGCGACACGATATTGTAAACAAGGAACGTTTCTGGAGTTTCGACGACGACGGCATCGCCTTCCTGCAGTTCCGCCACGTGTAGCATTGGTGCGCCGTACGTCTGCCGATGCGCCGCAGTCGCAAAATTTCCGATCTGACCCGGAAGCGCCGAGTCCTCATATCGACCAAAGGCGCCCTTATCGAGAATTTCCGTCATGTGTGTGCCGTTGAGGATCGTGTAAC
Source organism: Trueperella sp. (assembly GCA_043426715.1). Taxonomy (GTDB): domain Bacteria; phylum Actinomycetota; class Actinomycetes; order Actinomycetales; family Actinomycetaceae; genus Trueperella. The sequence continues at coordinate 3,081 of JBHWRK010000091.1, forward strand.
CGTAGTCGGAACCAAAAGCGGGAATACGCATGATTCCGAGCGTATCGCCGAATGCAGGCTCTGAGCCCCACTCAGGCGGCGGTCCCTCTTGGCGCGGCGCAATGCCCAACTTCTCGACGTCGATGACGCCATATTCCATCTGAAGCTGCTCGATAGCCTGTGCCTGATCGCGGTTTGCCTCGATGTCCGTCCACCAGATTTGCCAGACGATAAAGAGGGCAATGACGAGACCAGCCGTAATGAGCAGTTCGCCGATGATGCCAAGGATACGATTAAACAGCGAGGGTTTCTTCCTCACAGGTGCGGCGCGTTCCGCGTGTGTCATGGCATCATCCTTATCGTCGAGCTGCGCTCAAGCATAACTGAAAGGACTCTCCGCAACGAAAGGCGTGAGACGCCAAGTTACCCGTTTATTGCAATGTCCGTATAAGATTTGGACGTAACCGCAAACAAAGGAACACGGATGGCTAGGTCCAAGAAGCGCAAGAAGGTCGAACAGCGCCGAATTTCCCGTCAACAAGCAGAAGAGCGCCGCAGCAAGCAAGCTCCTCCTCAAGGGTCTCCGAAGTGGTGGGTCCCGGTCATGGTTGGCTTGGCCGTGGTGGGTCTCATCATCATTGTCATCGCCTACATCACCGGTGGCCGTTTCCCAATCCCGGGACTACCTAATGGAAACATTAACCTCTTTGTGGGGATTGGTTTCATGCTCGCTGGATTCCTCATGACGATGGGGTGGAAGTAGCGGAGCACCCGACTGTCTCACATGGTTAGCCCTCCCCTGCGGAGGGTTTTGCTATTTCCCCTGGTCAGCAATAGTAATTACAACGATGTAATTATCCACAGGACTACCCACAGATGTGGATGAATCACGCTCTTTCCACCATTAATCCCACAATATTGCCGTCCAATCTCTCCGAATTTATCCACGGGTGCGTTGGTGAATTACATCAATGTAATTATCCACAGCGTTAGTCGCACCCGTGGACAACTTTAGGGTCGCTGGCGTGAATCTAGTCGTGGCACAAAAAAGCCCGCCTTTAGGCGGGCTGATAAATGGGAGGAGACTACAGGATCATCAAGCCGATTAGCACCACGAGCACAAGAGCTGCGGCTGCCAGATCCACGACTGTACGCATTTTTGGCCGTTTGCCTTTGAAACGCGAGCCGATTCCTATCCACAGCCAGGTAAGCACGATGCCCACAACCAAGCCACCCAGATGCGACTCCCACGAAATGCCTGGGACGATGAAACCAAGGACGAGGTTAATGCCAAGTAGCGTGAGGATACCGGACATGTTGGCCTTCACGCGCTTATAGATGACAGCTAGAGCACCGAAGAGACCGAAAATTGCGCCGGACGCGCCGACCGCGCCGATATTCCACTGCCCGGTCACGGAGGATAGCAACATAATTGCGGCGTTCCCGCCGATGGCCGACACGAGGTAAAGCGTAGTGAACCGGAACTTGCCGAGCGCTGGCTCGAGCACTCGTCCAAGAAGCCACAGCGCGTACATGTTAAACACCAGATGCCAAAAGCCGCCGTGAAGCACCGCGGAAGTAAGGAATCGGTAAGGCTGGATAAACGCGATGGGCGGGTAGAACATGAGTTCCACGGTGACCTGTGGCTGTATTCGGCCGACCACGGCCATGACCAAGAAG
>JBHWRK010000092.1:0-5747 GCA_043426715.1 Trueperella sp.
ACGCTGCACGACAACTAAGACTCAGAGACATCATCAGGGCGGGCACGACCCTCCGGCGCTCCATTATCATCGCGCCTGTCGGGACATACCCGCCCTGAATGTTGCAACGCATTTTCGATGCGCATGACAAGCGGCCCCACCTTTGAACAATCTGCGAGATCCCGGTTAATAACTTTTAACGACAAAAGTGGGCCCACGTGTAGTCATCCGAGGGATCCAGCTTGATCCGCCCGAGGTGACAACGTGTGGGCCCACTCCATGTAGAGGAAATTACTTAGGCAACTCCATCTCGCCACCATCTTCGGTGTACAGGGTCGCCGAGCGAGGCTTGTAGCCGTCGGTGTTGTTGCGGCGGAACTCGATCATCTCAGCCTCGTACTGCGCGTGCTTCGACCAATCCTTCGACAACTCTTCAGCCATTTCGAACTCACGCTCAATAATTGCGTTGGGTTTGTACGTCAGCAGGGAAACAACGATCGTGACGATCATGTTCACGAGGAAGCCTGGGATGATTTCATACAGGTTGAACATGCCACCGTCGATGTTGCCCCACACGGCAACAGTCACAGCGCCCATGACCATACCCGACAGCGCGCCGAAGCCGGTGAGCTTACGCCAGAACAGCGAGAGCAGGATCGTCGGACCGAAGGAGGCACCGAAGCCTGCCCACGCGAACGCCACGAGACCAAGAATCGTGTCATTCGGAGTCCATGAGAGAGCTGCCGCGAGGACTGCAATGCCTGCCACCGATACACGCGAAAGCATGACACCGGTCTTAGCATCGAGTCTGCGATTCGTGAACGTCATGTAGACGTCCTCGATGAGGGCTGATGACGAGACGAGTAGCTGCGACGAAATGGTCGACATGATGGCTGCCAGAATTGCGGCCAGCATGAAGCCTGCAATCAGCGGGTGGAAGAGCAACTGGCCGAGAACGATAAAGACCTGTTCGGGGTTAGCCAGCTGTCCGTCGTCGTGCTGATACACCGCGATGCCCACGAAAGCCGTGGCAAGCGCGCCGAGCACGGCGAGCAGCATCCATCCAATGCCAATGCGGCGAGCCGAGGTAGCTTCCTTCGGGTTACGGAGCGCCATGAAGCGAACAATGATGTGCGGCTGCCCGAAGTAGCCAAGGCCCCAAGCGACGGACGAGATCAAGCCAATCACGGATGCTCCCCGAATGGGTGAAAGAAGCTGCGGATCGACCGCGCGCACGGTGTCTATCATTTCTCCGAAGCCACCAACGTAAGCGATGCCCACAGCTGGCACGAGGATCAGTGCGAGCATCATGAGTGTGCCCTGCACCGCGTCAGTGTAGGACACTGCGAGGAAGCCACCCACGAGGGTGTAGAAGACCGTGATTGCGGCAATGATGAACATGCCCCAGCGGTAATCGACGCCAAACGCGCCCTCGAAGAACGTGCCGCCGGCGACCATGCCGGACGACACGTAGAACGTGAAGTAGAACAAAATGATTAGGCCCGACACGATTCGAAGTGCGTGCGTGGAATCGCGAAGGCGCGAATCGAGGAAGGATGGCACGGTAATCGAATTGTTCGACACTTCGGTGTAGGAACGCAGGCGAGGCGCGACGAACTTCCAGTTCAACCACGCGCCAACGGTCAGACCGATCGCGATCCAGAACTCGACGACGCCGGATACGTACAGTGCGCCCGGCAGTCCCATGAGGAGCCAGCCAGACATATCAGACGCGCCCGCGGAAAGGGCTGCTACCAGCGGGTTAAGCTGGCGCCCACCGAGCATATAGTCATCGACGTTGACTGTGCGCCGATAGGCCCACAGTCCAATGCCGATCATGACGAGGAAGTAGATGATCATCGTAATGATCTGCCACGTGGTATCGCTCATTACATCCCCTAACAGTTAGAACGTGCACGCATTAGCGACCTTGCCAATGCTGTGCGATATCGACTTGAGGCGACCCAAGGTAACCGTCACCATACAGGAAATTATTTCGATGTAAAGACAATTCTCATTATTCATTGTGTATAAGAGATACACGTATACCCTTTTCGCATCGGGCCTATAGCTCGAAACCATTAACTCAGTGGCTCAAGTTTGGTGTGGCCCGTAGACTGGACGGTAATTTCTAAAGTTCCGATGGTGGAACCTTGGCGCTAGTGAAGCCAGAGATGGAGTAACCACAATGTCTGCTGTGAAAAATGACGTCGATTTCGCAAAGATTGCCAAAGATTCTATTGACCAAGCTCTTGCGTGGGTTGAACGCTCATCCGAGTTCCCCGAAGATCGCTCCGGAAAACTCCTATCGCAGGTTCTGTCTGATAAGGACGGTCTCGATTTCACGGTTCAGTTTGTGGATGGTGTGATCCGACCCGAGGATCCGAAGACCCGCGCAAAGAACCTCCGCAAACTGACGAGCGGCGGCATCAGCTTCCTACCGCCGTGGTTATCCGCGCCCGCGAAACTGGGTGGTTCTCTCTCACCTGTCTCGCCGACCTTTATTACAGAAGCAGCGTTCCGCGTATTCCGCATGTTGGTGGGCAACTTGGTGCTGGATACCACGCCGAAGAAGCTCGGCCCTGCCGTAAAGAAACTACGCTCGGACGGCTCACGCCTCAATCTCAATTTGCTCGGCGAGGCCGTGCTTGGAAAGAAGGAAGCAAACGCCCGACTCAACGCGGTCAATGAGTTACTTGAGTATGACTTCGTCGATTACGTCTCGATCAAGGTGTCTTCCGTACTCGGCGTTCACAACCCATGGGGATACGAACAGGCGGTCGAGGAGGCCGTCGAGGGCCTGTTACCGTTGTTCGATACAGCGAAGGAAGGCGGCAAGTTCGTCAACCTCGACATGGAGGAATACCACGATCTTCACTTAACGATCGATGTGTTCAAGAAGGTCCTTGAGCGACCCGAATTCAAGGACCTCACGGCCGGCATAGTATTGCAGGCCTATCTACCCGATGCTTTCGATGCAATGGTTGATCTGCAGGAGTGGGCGGCCAAGCGTGTGGAGGCTGGTGGCGCGCCGATCAAGGTCCGACTCGTCAAGGGTGCAAACCTCCCGATGGAGCGTGTGGATGCGGCCATTCACGGCTGGAAGCTGGCGGTGCAGCCTTCGAAGGTTGCCACCGATTCGAACTACATTCGCATGCTCGAATATGCCCTACGCCCCGAGCACATCAAGAACGTTCACCTCGGTATCGCCGGCCAGAATCTGTTCACTCTCGCATTTGGTCTGACGCTCGCGAGGGCTCGTGGTATCACCGAGGGCTATGACATCGAGATGCTCAAGGGTATGGCCACCAACCAGGCGTTGGCGATCCGCGAGGACGTCGGTCAGATCCTTTACTATGTGCCCGTTGTCGATCCGAATAACTACGACGTGGCCATTTCCTACCTCGTGCGCAGGCTCGAGGAAAGTGCCGCGCAAGAAAACTTCATGTCTGGTGTGTTTGAAATCGCCGAAGACGCATCCGTCTTTGCCCGCGAGCGCAACCGGTTCGCGGCTGGCGTCGTTGGCGCGTTCCCCGAGGAGGACTTGGCCCATGCGCTGGCGCCACTGAGCGAGGAGGCTCCAGATCTTCACTTTGGCCCGAACCGCCAGCAGAACCGCTTCACGGATGAGGTACCCAAGCTCGAGTCGTTCGCCAATACGCCCGACTCCGATCCATCTCTCCCACACAATGTGGAATGGGCGAACGAAATTTTCGCCAAAATGGCGGACTCCGATTTGGGCACAACGACAGCCGACGCGGCTCGCGTTCGCACCGTCGAGGAGATGGAAAAGATCCTAGCTGAGGCCCGTGAGGATCGAAGCGGCTGGGCGCAGAAGTCTGCCAAGGAGCGCGCCGACATCCTGCGACGGGCTGCCCAGATATTAGGCGAGCGCCGTGCTGAGCTCCTCGAGGTGGCCGGTTCCGAGTGTGGCAAGGTCGTGGCCGAAGGAGACGTGGAGGTCTCGGAGGCCATCGATTTTGCGAACTACTATGCGGATTTGGCCGAGGAACTCGATGGGATTGACGGCGTGGAGTTCACGCCTGAGCCGGTGACGGCAGCTATTCCGCCGTGGAACTTCCCGCTCGCAATTCCGGCAGGCTCAGCACTCGCGCCATTGGCCACGGGCTCGGTTGTCGTGTTCAAGCCTGCCGAGCAGGCGCGTCGCTGTGGAGCCGTGATCGCTGAGGCACTATGGGATGCGGGTGTTCCGCGCGAGGCGCTCTACCTCGTCGACGTCCATCCAGACGACATTGCCGAGGTGGGCGAAGCACTCGTGACGGGTTCGGATCAAGTGATTCTAACCGGCTCAATCGAGACAGCGGAGCTTTTCCGCTCTTGGAAGCCCGACCAGAAGATCTCTGCTGAGACGTCAGGTAAGAACGCGATCGTCGTGACTACGCAGGCCGACATCGATCTCGCTGCAGGCGACATCGTGAAGTCCGCGTTCGGACATGCCGGTCAGAAGTGTTCAGCGGCCTCGATGGCGATTCTGGTGGGACCGATGGCTGATTCCCAGCGTCTCATCGATCAGATCGTGGATGCGGCGAACTCTCTAGTAGTGGATTGGCCAACCAATCCGACTTCCGAGATGGGCCCGATCATTGAACCGGCGGCCGGCAAGCTCAAGCGCGGCCTGACTGAACTCGAGCCGGGCGAGCAATGGCTACTCCAGCCAGAGCAAAAGGATGACACGGGTAGACTGTGGACGCCAGGCATCCGCTCGGGAGTCAAGCCCGGCGCCGACGCTCACATGACCGAGTACTTCGGTCCGGTGCTCGCGATCATGCGGGCGGACACGCTCGATGAAGCTCTCGAAATCCAAAACGCTGTGGAGTTCGGCCTCACGGCTGGTATCCACTCGCTGGATGGCGAAGAGATCGCATACTGGTTGGAGAATATCCAGGCAGGAAATGTTTATGTCAACCGAGGCATCACGGGTGCGATCGTGCGCCGTCAGCCATTCGGCGGCTGGAAGCGTTCACAGGTGGGCACTGGCTCCAAGGCAGGCGGTCCGAACCATCTCATCGGCTTAATGAAGGTGGCCCCGGCACCGCGCGAGACGTCCTACGTCGGCGAACTTGAGCCGCTCCACTTCCCCACTCTGAACGCTCTTGATGATCTTTACGAGAAGATCGACGGCGCCGGCGCAGAGGACTTCCGCTACGCATTGCGCTCCGTACAGACCGCTCTCGACGATATCTACCTCAACGAGGTGGACGTCAGCGCGCTCGGCGTGGAGAAGAACGTTTTCCGTTACCGTCCCACCGAGGTTCTCGTCCGCATTGAGGATCCAAAGGATTGGTGGAAGGCTGCCGCGATGATCGCGGGCGCAGCCGATGGCGGCACAAAAGTTGTGCTCTCCATGGGCGACGATCTGCGAGACACCGTTGCTCAAGCATTCCGAGGAGGCGGCATCAAGGTCAACACTGAATCGACCGATGAGTGGCTGGCTGACCTTAAGGCGAACCCCACCAAGTATCGCAAGATCCGCTACTTTGGCGACGACGCGCGCGGTGTAGCCGAAGCCGTCGGCGGCTCGGTGGACGTGGCGATCTACTCCGATCCTGCCACCTTCAACGGTCGCGTGGACCTTCGCCCCTTCTTCCTTGAGCAGGCCGTGGCTGCGACGAACCATCGCTTCGGTGATGATACAAGGGTGCTCGAGGGCGTGATCTGAGTGCGTAACTCGGTGCCAGGACCGCACCAAAGGCTGACCTTCTAGCCGCGCGAGAACTTTTCCGGCGTTTTCGTCACTGGGATTACTG
>JBHWRK010000093.1:0-6167 GCA_043426715.1 Trueperella sp.
GTAGTGGTAATTGCTACTAAGCCTAGTACGACCGACGATTTCGCCAGCCACATCCACCAAGTAGCTGCCCGGAAGACATGGCAGTAAGAGGATTACCATCCACTGTAGGAAGTCCGCGCGGGCCGAACCAAGAAACGGGTACGGGCACTCGACGCCGCCCTACGTGGAGAACCAGATGCCATAGCTTGGGCGATCACGGCCGTAGCACGCCCACATAATCACGCCGCAGACACGGTTCGCTCTCTTTTGCTGACGTCTGGAATCCGAATTTTGAACCGCAGCTCCGTGGGTTCATGGCGCTAGCGCTATTGCGCCGTTGGAGCCGTGTGGGAAGATGAAACCATGCTCGGATTTATTGGAACTGGAAATATGAACAGTGCGATCCTTCGCGGGGTGCTCACAGCTGGCACGGTCCAAGCCTCCGACGTGATCATCACGAGGGCGAATGCAGACAAAGGCCGCCAGCAGGCGCAGGATCATGGCGTGACTTTCATCGAGGGCAATGGCGAACTCGCGCGATCAATGGACGCGGGCGATGTGATTGTGATCGGCGTGAAGCCGTACCAAATGGCCGACGTGTTGAGCGAGCTCGGCACCGATGCCGCGGACAAGGTGATCGTCTCCGTCGCGGCTGGCACCCCACTTGCTAAGCTCGAGGCCTGCCTACCCAGTGGCACGGCTGTTGTGCGAGTGATGCCAAATGTCAATTCCCAAATTGGTGCGGGTATGAGCGCACTGTGCGCCAATTCGTCGACGACGCACGAGCAGCTCGCCACTGTCCGCGAGATTTTCGACGCCGTCGGACTGACGACAGTTCTTCCTGAGAAAGACTTCCCCTCGTTCTCGGCGATCGCGGGCGCATCACCGGCGTGGACGTACACCTATATAGATGCCCTCGCGCGGGGCGCTCTAGCCAACGGAATCCAGCTAGACGAGGCGCGTCGCATCGCGGCACAAGCTGTGCTTGGAAGCGCGCAACTCGTTCTCGAGTCACTCGGAGAGCAATCGCCCGGTGAGCTCCGCGACCAAGTGACCTCCCCTGGCGGTACGACGATTGCCGGTCTGATCGCAATGGAAGACGCTGGGTTCACTCCTGCAGTTATCGATGGGGTGAATGCAGCTATCGCGCGCGATAACGAGATCGCGAATTCATGATCTACATCGCGATTGAGCGCATGGCTCCGGCACATATCCGCGGCCTTCAGGAAGCGGCGACTGACCCGATCGAAAGGCCGCTACCTAGAAGAAGGTTCGCCACAGATTTCGCGGAATAGAAAGTCGGCTTGGCAGCCCCATCACACAACGGCCGCCAAGCCGACTTGGCTTGGATTAGTGGCTAGATTCAGGAAACTGCCACGAGGTCGGACTCCTGCTCTACCTGCTCGAGCTCTTGCTGACGGACGAATGCGCCGTTCTTCGAGAGCTGGTTGCGGAAGAGCTTGACTGCGCCCCAGAGGGTGACCGCAGCGATTCCTGCGACGATCGCGAGGTAGGCGTAGAAGAGGAAGGAGCGTTCGGTCAGAAGACCATTTCCAATCAAGCCAACGCGGAGGAAGAACATCGAAATGACCGAAAGACCCACGCCCGGGCAGACCAGTGTGAACGCTGCCGGCGAGGCGATATCCCGACCAAGAACGTAGTCCTTGTAGAAGCCGTTTTTCTGCATGACCATGTGTCCAAGGCCGAGGAAGGTCAACTGCGTCATGATGATGCCTGCGAGCCAAAGCATGACCCAGATCGAGGTGGAGGCATGCTCCTGCGGTCCAGCCGGACCAAGATCCTGCAGCCCTTGGATGGCGTGGCGGTTACGAAGGAAAGTGATACCCCACAAGGTGAGCATCGGCACTGGGAGCCACAAAGTGGCCGAATTCTGGATTGAGAGGCCGTAGCGCATCATGCTCATCGCGCCGAGCGGCAGGAAGACGAGCAGCAGCAGGCCCGAGATCGCCGCGAAGAAGAGTGAGGCCATGAGTGCGATGACCTTGACCCAAGTCGCCTCAGCCAGTGCGGCCGGTGCTGCGAGCCCAACGGCCACCATCGCGAATGCGAACGAGGCGAGAAGCTGATTCAAGCCACCGTTCTGTTCGAAGTCGAAGCCAGCACCGATAATACGACCGAGGTAGCGTGACATGACATACAAAGCCACGGCGCCGACCGCTCCGTAGGCGACAAGAGCGAACGGCATGAGCGCCTGCATGATGTCCGTCAGACCAGGTACGAGTGCCATCCCAGCGACGAAGAGGCCGTTGATCGTCATTCCCAGCGTCAGCGGAATCGCCATGAGAGTGACTTCCGCGTTCGAGTTACGCAGAGTTGCATATGCTTCCGTGCCCCGGAAAATGTTGAATTCACGGAAGTTCCAGATAAGGAGACGGAAGTGAACAATGAGCATAGACACCATGCCGATGTAGCCCACGATAATGACCGTCTTCATGAAGGTGTCACCTTCTGTGAATGCCGCCTGAATGGATTCAAAGTTCGGCATCATGGAGCCCGGATGCGGGGTGAGGTGCATGAATGCCATGAAGAAGAAAACTGCGAGTCCGCCAAAGCCAAGGGCGGCAAGGAAATAAAGCGGCGAATACTTTTCGCCAAGATTCTTAATCACTGATGTCCTTAGTGCTGTGTACATTGTGCGAGCGTCCGATGGATACCTCGCATACCCCCGGGGGTATCCAGCAGACAGTCTGCCACAGTTTTCACAGGAAGCCAAAATACCCCCAGGGGTATCGGGTGTCGTCGCGTCGAAGGCCCACATCATGTCAGGAACGGGTGCCCCCGGGCCTCACCCTCCATCGACAACACAAAAGCACGTGCACTACCAACGGAGACTTTCCGGTAGACCCATCCTCTAGGGTGTGGCGCGATCTTCCCACGTCATGACGTCCGGGATTCCGCGAACGGCGACGACGGGGCAATTCGGCTCACTCATCGACACGACGCCGGCAAGAGCGGCTATCGCATCAACCACCGAGTCGCCGGTCTTGGTGACAACATCTACGCCTGCCGAGCCTAAAGCGATATCCACTACTCCCCTGCCGGCTTCGCGCTCAACTCCCGACCCCGCAATGACGACACCCGGCCGCCCACCAAAGCGCGCCGTGAGTCCACGCCGGATCTCACCGGCCGCCTCATCGGCGTCTTTGGGAGCTTTCAACCCAAGCTTGTCCGGGATGCCGCATCTCGTACGATAGCCGTCAGGCTCATCTCCCGCCCTATGCCAACGCCCTTGCGCCTTGGCGATGATCTTGCCGGAAATAACTACGATGTCATCGCCACGTAAACCCACATAGCCGTCGGGCCACTCGAGTGAGTTGAGATGGGGCGCGATGACGGCCGCAACGTCGTCGCCAGACGTGAGGGCCGGGATGCCGGAGACGCACACTGTTTGGATTTCAGCCATTCGCTCAGTTTAGCGAGTTGCCAATGGCCACCTCGACTTAATTCACATGGATGAATGTTCGATACCAGCATCGAACGTGGGACAATGTCCATATGACTGACGAAACACTACGTACATCCACCCAGGTGCCGAAGAGGGCGAACCTGGACGGCCTTGAGGAGCGGTGGGGTGCGACTTGGGAAAAGTCCGGCACCTACGCCTTCAATAACGAGACCACACGCGAGCAGGTATATTCGATCGATACCCCACCCCCCACGGTATCGGGCTCGCTACATGTGGGACACGTATTTTCGTACACGCACACCGACCTGGTGGCGCGATACAAACGTATGCGCGGGTACAACGTCTTCTACCCGATGGGCTGGGATGATAATGGCCTGCCCACCGAGCGCCGTGTGCAAAACTACTACGGCGTGCGCGTGGATCCTTCGCTCCCCTATGTCGAGAACTTCGAGCCACCGCACAAAGGTGGAGACGGCAAGTCGATCCGATACGCCGATCAAGTACCAATCTCACGCCGAAACTTTATCGAGCTGTGCTGGCAGCTCACTGCCGAAGACGAGAAGGTCTACGAGCAGATGTGGCGCCACCTCGGACTATCGATCGACTGGAAGCAGCAGTACCAGACTATCGACAACAACGCTCAGAAGGTCGCACAGACTGCCTTTATCCGCAACCTCGAACGTGGTGAGGCCTACCAGGCTCAGGCGCCGGGACTGTGGGACGTGACGTTCCAGACCGCCGTCGCCCAGGCCGAACTTGAAGCTCGAGAATACCCTGGCGCCTATCACACGCTCGCCTTCCACACTGAGGGCGAGGACGTGTTGATCGAGACCACGCGTCCTGAACTTCTCCCGGCCTGTGTTGCGCTGATCGCGCACCCAGACGACGAGCGGTACCAGCACCTGTTTGGCAAAAGTGCGACGACGCCGGTGTTCGGCGTTGAGGTTCCGATCCTTGCGCATCCCGCCGCCGAAATGGACAAGGGCGCAGGCATCGCCATGTGCTGTACGTTCGGCGACGTAACTGACGTGCAGTGGTGGCGCGAGCTCGATCTGCCAATGCGTGCAGTGCTCGGCAAGGACGGTCGCCTGCTCAACGAAACTCCAGACTGGATCACCACCGAGGCTGGCGCCGAAGCCTATGAGGACATGGCCGGCAAAACCACGTTCACCGGCCGCAAGGTCCTCGTTGAACGCCTCAAAGAAACTGGCGAGATGATCGGCGATGAAGAGCCGACCCAGCGCATGGCCAACTTCTTTGAGAAGGGCGATAAGCCGCTCGAAATTGTCACCTCGCGTCAGTGGTATATCCGCAATGGCGGACGCGCCTATGAAGAGGCCAACGGCAAGGAGCTGCGCGAGAACCTCCTCGAGCGCGGCAAGGAACTGGAGTTCCACCCCGATTTCATGCGCGTGCGTTACAACAACTGGGTCGAGGGTCTGAATTCCGATTGGCTCATTTCGCGCCAGCGGTTCTTCGGCGTTCCGATTCCGCTGTGGTACAAGGTTTCCGAATCCGGCGATGTTGATTACGACGCCGTTTTAACGCCCACCGAAGACATGCTTCCGGTTGATCCGTCAACGGATACTCCCCCAGGCTATGACGAGTCTCAGCGTGGTGAGCCGGGCGGATTTGTTGGCGAGATCGACATCATGGATACCTGGGCTACGTCGTCGCTGTCTCCGCAGGTTGCGGGTGGATGGCTGACGAACGACGACCTGTTCTCCAAGGTTTACCCAATGGATCTGCGCCCGCAAGGCCAAGACATCATCCGCACGTGGCTGTTCTCCACGATCGTTCGCGCTCACCTCGAATTCGACGGCCTGCCCTGGAAGCACGCCGCGATCTCGGGTTGGATCCTTGATCCGGACCGCAAAAAGATGAGTAAATCGAAGGGCAACGTGGTAACCCCGATGGGCCTGCTCGAACAGCACGGCTCGGACGCAGTCCGCTACTGGGCCGCCTCGGCACGCCTTGGTACGGATGCTGCATTCGACGAACAACAGATGAAAATTGGTCGCCGTCTGGCGATGAAGGTCCTCAACGCCTCGAAGTTTGCGCTCGGCATGGCTGGTGGCGACTCCGCCGTGGATCTAGATCCGAGGGCCGTGAGTGAGCCACTTGATCATGCCATGCTCTCGATGCTCTCCGACGTCATCGAGCGTTCGACCAAGGCCTTCGAAGGCTATGATCACACCCGCGCACTCGAGATTACGGAGACTGCCTTCTGGACGTTCTGCGACGACTACCTCGAGCTCGTCAAGGATCGTGCCTACGATCGCGAAGGCGAATTCTCGGCTGACGGCGGCGAAGGCAAGGTACGTTCAGCTCGCGTCACGCTCAACCTTGCGGTCGACGCGTTCCTGCGCCTACTCGCTCCGGTTCTGCCTTACGCGACGGAAGAGGTGTGGTCGTGGTACCGCACCGGCTCGATCCACAACGCGCAGTGGCCAACAGTCGAGGAACTCGGTGGAGCCGATTCCGGCGACGCCCACCTCGTCGATGTTGCCGGTGCCTGCCTCGCGGCTCTTCGCAAGGTCAAGTCTGAGCAGAAGGTCTCCCAGCGCACGGCCTACCAGTCCGTCACGCTCGAGATTCCGTCCGGCACAAATGACGATGTCGAAATCGTCCGCTCGGAACTTGAGTCCGCTGCACACGTGGTCGGCGAGCTGACCTTCATTGAAGCGGAAGTTGACGAGCCTAAGGTGATCGACTTCGAATTCGTCACTCAGTAGAATTCTCACCTTGCATGACGGCACAC
>JBHWRK010000094.1:0-5573 GCA_043426715.1 Trueperella sp.
GCCCAGGCCATGACCACGTTCACCGCGAGGACGGAGCCTAACACGGACCTCCACGAGCGTTATGGCAAGTTGGCCAAGGTTCAACAGGAGATCTACCCGAAGTTGTGTGACATCTTCGAGAAGATCAACGAAATTTAATCACCTATGTGTCGGCCGCCTCACCCGCGGCCGACACTTTCTTTAGAGACAATCAAAGGAGAAGATAATGGTTAGTTCTGCAATGGGAGATCCCCTTGTCATTGCAATTGATTCTTCGACAACGTCGTCGAAGGCAATTATCGTAGATACGAGCGGAAATGTGATTTCCGGAGGTAAGCGCGAAGTTCCCCTCAAAACACCATAGCAGGGTTTTGGCGAACACGATCCACTTGATTGGTGGACCTCCACTAACGAAGCGATCGGCGAGGCCGTTCAGCGTTTAAGTTTCAAAGACCGCGGACGGATCGCTGCGCTTGGCATCACCCATCAGCGCGAAACATTTGCGCCGTTTAAAGAGGATGGCACCCCACTTCGCGACGGTATTCTCTGGCTCGATATACGTGCCGCAGACCAGATTCTCCGCTACGGAACGCCGGAGATTCACCAGCTTTCGGGTAAGCCTGCCGACGTCACACCTGCGTTGTACAAAATGGCGTGGGTTCGAGAGAACGAACCTGACGTTTTCCCCGGGGCGGATCGAGTCGTCACGGTTGCGGGGTACTTGGCCTTTTGCCTGACTGGAAAGTGGGTCGACTCTGTAGCGTGCGCCGATTCGCTCGGACTTTTCAATATCGCGGAGCTTGACTGGGATGAAAATCTGCTAGAGATCGCGGGTGTAACTCGCGACCAGATGGCCGACCTCTTCCAGCCCGGCGAGGTCATGGGCTCAGTGAGGCCCGACGTCGCGCGGGAATGGGGTATCCAGCACGATCTACCCGTGATTGCGGGATTGGGAGATGGTCAGGCAGCGGGTATCGGTGCTGCTGCTGTCGCACCGAATGTCGCCTACCTAAACATGGGTACGGCCGTAAACGCGGGTGTTACATCGTTCGATTATCAGTACGGACAGGTGTACCGCACTTTAGCGGGAGGCATTCCTAACTCGTACATTCTTGAAATTTTGCAATCCTCGGGTGCATTCCTTGCAACATGGTTCCGCCGCACCTTTGGCGTTCAGGGACTACGCGGAGCTCCCGATCCAACCCTCGAGCGGATGGCAGCTGAGCGGCCGGTAGGTTCTGGCGGTCTCATTACGCTGCCATACTGGAATGCCGTTCAGTCGCCCCACTGGGATCCGGTCACGCGCGGCGCCATCGTTGGATGGCGTGGCACGCACGGAAAGGGCTCAATGTACAGGTCGCTTCTCGAAGCAATCTGTATGGAAATGGGGCGCTCGCTCAGGGCACTCGAGCAGGATACGGGTACGAAGATCACCGAAGTTCGCGGCATGGGCGGCGGAATGCGTTCACCGCTCTGGCGTGAAATCATGACTGACGCGATTGGCATTCCGATCACGGCATGTAAGGAAGAAGAAATTTCCGCACTTGGTGCGGGCGTGCTGGCGATGGCATCCACAGGCGTGTATGGCGATAACGACATCGCGACTGCCGCGCAAAAGATGGCCCAATTCACCGACGTTACTGAACCAAACCAGGATAAGACGAAGATCTACGACGAGCTATCTGAGATTCAAGGGCGTCTGTACTCTCAGCTGGACGAGACGAACAAACTTCTGCACAAGTTTGCAGAGAAGTATCCGGACGCCGAGGTAATCGGAGAGGAATAAAATGTCGACAATTGCAATTTTAGGGGCAGGTGCCATGGGCTCCGGCCTCGCCAACGCGATGGTCCGCGCAGGTTGGGACGTTAATCTTTGGGGAACCTGGCTCGACGATCATCTCATCGATGCCATTGAGGCAGGCAAGCCCCACCCGCGCATCGACGTCGTGATCTCTGACAAGGTGAACCTTTTCCGTTCGGATGACCTTGACGCTGCAATGGATGGAGCGGACGTCGTAGTATTGTCTGTCTCGTCCGTTGGCGTACCGAAAGTCACCGAGATGGCACTCGATGGAATCGCGAAGGCGGACGCATTGTGGCTGACCTCGAAAGGTTTCTTCGAAAGCGAGGACGGCACGATTTCCCTTCTTCCCGATGGGATCCGTTCCATCGCAAAGAGGGAAGGGAAGGTCTTGCCGCCGATCGTGGCAATCGCAGGGCCGGTTAAAGCGAATGAATGTGCTGCGGACGAACCGACAGCGACGATCTTTGGTTGTAAGAACAAGGACGTGGCTATCAAATACGCACGTGAGGCGCGTTCAAACAACTACGCGATCGAACCCACGGACGATGAAATAGGCGTGGAGATCTGCGCCCCAATGAAGAATGTCTATGCAATTAGTCTGGGAATCGCAGACGGGCTTGAGGAAAAGAGTGGACAGCCACATCACAACCTCAAAGCTGCGACATTCGCGCAGGCGGTCCGTGAAATGTCCGTACTCTCCCGAGAGCTCGGTGCGGATCCGGCGACTGCCTACGGTTTACCCGGCGTCGGCGACCTTGAAGTGACCGGGCTATCTGGGAGAAACAAGGTTTACGGTACTCGGATCGGCAGGGGCGAATCTCCGGCGGACGCATTGAAGGCGATGGAAGAACTCGAACAAACGGTCGAGGGGGTCAACGCGATTCCGCTTGCGATCGAGTTTGTTGAGCAGTCAGCTCCCGGTATTAAAGATGAGCTTCCGTTGCTGTTCGCAGTACGGAAGATCGTCGAGGAGAACGCGAGAGATTACGCGGATTTGGTAGCCAAGGCAGTGCTACCGAGGAAGCCGTAACGAACTCTGGCGTATGCTCAACCCTAGTTGCGAACAATCTATCGGTCAGCCAGCTTCGAGAATCTTTGCGAAATATGGTGGAGCCACTGGATTGTCAAAGAGAGCAGGAAAAACGTCGATATTTTAATAAATGACCCGAGGAACCGGCAGGCTAAATGCGTGCCGGTTCCTCGGCGACGTTTTCCGATCATGTTGTAACCCATCCAGGGTGACCTGGAGCCAGCAACGAAGAGCCCGGACGGCGACGTGTCACGAAGGCGACAGAAACCATGGCAGATCTTCCTGCGATGGAGAGCCACACCGCTACGCGTGGATCGATGGGTAGATCCGGGCGGAACCTCGTTTGCTATGCTCGTGAAACCGCTTCCCGAGCACTTCTAAGTAAAGGATGACGATGCTTGCAGCTCAGTTAAATGCGCCAGAAGACCTCGAATTGGTGGAAAAAGATAGGCCCACACCCGGCCCGGGGGAGGTGCTGCTTAAGATAGAGGCGAACACGATGTGCGGCACCGACTACCGACTCTACACCGGCGCAAAGACTGCCGGCGTGCGCCCGGGCGTGGTGCCAGGCCACGAGATCGCTGGGCGGGTCGAAGAAATTGGCGAGGGTGTGGACGATATCCTGCCTGACCTCGTCGTAGGTCAGCAGGCAACGGTCTCAATCGTTGTTTCGTGCGGTCACTGCCGGAAATGCCTGAACGATCGCGAGCATCTGTGCGAGAACTTAGAACTGTTCGGATATGCAATCGACGGCGGCTTGCAGGAGTACATGATCGTGCCCGAGATCGCCCTGCGGCGCGGCAATTTGATCACAACCTCTCAGGAGCTTGATCCCAGGGCGCTTTGCCTTGCCGAGCCGATCTCGTGCTGTCTCAATGGTTTAGATCAATTTAAAGTTGAGGCCGGAGAAACGGTGGCTGTGCTTGGCGCTGGGCCGATCGGACTGATCCATGCGCAGCTGGCGCTCGCGAGTGGTGCCAAGCATGTGTTCGTCACGAATCGTGGTGAGGAACGGCGCGCTGTGGCTGACCGCCTCGGCGCTACCGGGGTTGGTCCCGACGAGCTGGCAGACCGTGTCAACGAGGTCACGGGCGGCGCTGGAGCCGATGTGGTCATCGTTTGTATTGGCGCTCCGGATCTCGCTCAAGAAGCGCTCGAACTCGTAGCAGAGGGTGGTCGTGTGAATTATTTCGCGGGATTCCCGAAGGGATCGACCTCTGAGATGGAGCCGAACCTTATCCACTACAAGGAACTACAGGTAACGGGTGGTTCAAATGCCCGGCGACGTGATGTCATCCGCGCGATTAAGCTCCTTGAAAAGGGCCTGATTAACGTAGATGAGATCGTCACACACACATTTCCGCTATCGAAGGTCAAGGATGCCTATCAGGCAGTCAACGACCGTCTTGGGGTGAAGATCTGCGTGGTACCTGACGCGCTTTACGAAGCCTAAATTTTAGGCAAATAAAAGTGGCTCCCAGTTGGGAGCCACTTTTATTTTGAGCTTACTACTTCTCGTCGCCAGCCTCGTACGCGCAGATTGCGTCGACCTTCTCCTTCGAGCGGGAGTTCGGATCGAACTCGTACTTGAGGTACTCCTCGAGAAGCTTCTCGGCGAGTTTCGAACCGATCACCTGCGAGCCCAACGAAATGAGGTTAGCGTTGTTGGACAGTACGGCGCGCTCGGCCTGGTAGACATCGTGGATCATGGCGCAGTACGCGCCGTCGACCTTGTTGGCGGCAATGCCAACGCCAATGCCGGTGCCACAGACGAGGATTCCGCGATCATATTCGCCGGCTGCAACGGCCTTGGCCACGTCGATAGCGATGTTTGCGTAGATCGGATCATCCGATCCGAGGTCGTGGACCTCATGGCCGAGTTCTTCAGCCTTTGCCTTGAGAACTTCCTTGAGGTCGGATGCGTTAGGGTCGCCACCAAATGCGAGCTTCATCGATTCTCCTTTTGTTTTGGGGGAAAACGTCTCACTCATTCTACTCCGATTTCATGCCCCTGACCGGCGGTTCAGCGGATAACGGATTCACGGGGTTGCTCTGCGGCTTTCTTCTTGCGGCGCGTTCGGCACGTTGATCACATGCCTGTCAGGACGATCGGCATCCAACCGAGCTTCTATACATCCGGCTTCTCGAACGAAAACCTCAGCGTGAGTCTCGCTGCCCGAGAGACCTCGAATCGCGGCACCCCACGGGTTCTTGCCATCGACGGTAACGGCCGAAATTCGCACGCATGTCGGCCTCATTGGCCGTGATTCGTGCTCACGCGAGAAGCGTAGTCACCTTCTCAACGAATGCCTTGCGTCTGTGTTGGCAAGGGAGCTCCGCCATAAGCAAGTCAATTGTGGCAATCATGTAATCGGCGGGCATCATGCCTTAGGCGTCTTGTCTTAGCGCCTAAGCGGGCGATCATTGCGCCGCCTGGTAAGAAGTTCGAAGCGAGACTAAAAGGCAGATGTGCTGCGCCAATATCTCATACATCATCTGGGCCGGCACTGTTTAGGGCGAGCGACCGATGATTCAGGGTTAGAGCTTTTTACAAAAGGTAGTAGCTTCCAATATCGAGGCGTCCGACGCTAAGACGGTTGAATTGAGAGTCATACAGCTCGGGGCGCTGAGGAGAAGACGAAAATACTCGAATAGGAGTTTTGGGCAGCTTCGAGATCGTCGAGAATGACGCGCAGGTGGGACTGAAGCTTCGTCTGCGCACGCGCAAGGTCCCCTGCCTTTATTTCTTCAGCGATAGGA
>JBHWRK010000095.1:0-3417 GCA_043426715.1 Trueperella sp.
TAGAGCTTCAGGAGCTTATCCAGGACTTCGTGAAGGGACTTGACTTCGTCGTCGTCAAGCTCGAGTACCAGACGGCCCCCGCCCTCCAACGGCATCCTCAGAGTCGTGCCGTGGATATCGCGCTCTGCTTCAAGCGGTCCATCTCCAGTACGCGGTTTCATGGCTGCCATGGATTTTTCTCCTTTCGGGGCGTAGGGTACGCCCACATTCACCCCTAATTCTACGCGAAAACCCGCATTATGGCAGGGTTTGCGCTAAAAACTCACATTTTCGCAAGCTCTGTGAGAGGGAAGAAACTAATCCTGTTCAACCACGTCATCCGAATTGCGGACTTCGTCAGCAAGGCGATGCACACCCTCAACAATGGCCTCTACCGCTTCTTCGGCGGTATCCACAACGGTAAAAATTTCTTCGTGACCAGCACTGATGAATCCGCCATCATAAAGAGCGGTCTTGATCCAGTCCACGAGTCCGCTCCAGTAGTCGCTACCCACGAGCACCACCGGGAATGACGAGATCTTGTGCGTCTGCACGAGCGTCAGCGCCTCGAAGAGCTCATCCATTGTGCCGTAACCTCCCGGCATGATGATGAAACCGAGCGAGTATTTGACGAACATCATCTTGCGCACGAAGAAGTAGCGGAAGTTAATACCGAGGTCCACGTAGTCGTTCATGCCCTGCTCGAACGGCAACTCGATGCCAAGACCAACCGACTTTCCGCCAGCCTCTACAGCGCCCTTATTACCCGCCTCCATGATGCCTGGCCCACCGCCAGTGATCACTGCGTAGTCTTCTTCAACGAGCTTGCGTGCGATTTCCAAGGTGAGTTGATAATACGGATCATCGGCAGGTGTGCGTGCTGAACCGAAAATTGATATCGCGGGGCCAACGTTCGCGAGCGCCCCAAATCCTTCAACGAATTCGGCCTGAATGCGCATGATCCGCCATGGATCAGAGTGAACAAACGACGAATCTTGGAGCGGATGGAGGAGACGCGCGTCCGTCGTCGTATCCGGAATCTGCTGACGACGAAGGGTTACTGGACCCTTGTGATATTTTCTCTTACTTTTTACCATGAGGCCAAGGTTACAGGTTCGACGGCGAACATTTTATGAACCGAATCCGAAAACTGCCCTAGACTGACCTGAATGGAACTTGTGCTTTCGGCAGTCGTTGGCGTGGCAATTGGCATTATTGTTGGAATGCTCGGCGCTGGCGGGGGTATTTTGTCGGTTCCAGCACTCGTCTATTTGCTAGGCCAAGAACCCCACGATGCTGCAGCGGGATCGCTCGTGATCGTTTTGCTCTCAGCCTTTTCGAGTTTGCTTGCCCATTCACGTCATAATCATGTGAATTGGAGGGGCGGGTTTGCGTTCGCCGCGGTGTCCGCGATCACTGCGTTCGGTGGCGCCCAGCTCGCTCCCCTCGTCAGCGGCGCCCTGTTGATGGTTCTCTTTTCGATGTTGCTCCTGTCCGTGTCGGCCGTCATGATGGTGCGCGGCGTGCGTAGCAGGCGCCAGGAGCAACGTCAGATCGATGGCGATGAGGCGGTCATCGCAACCGAGCGGGTCGACCGTCCGCAGGTATGGAAGATCATTGCGGCCGGAAGCGTGGTCGGCCTCATGTCGGGTGTCTTCGGCGTGGGTGGCGGGTTTGCCGTCGTCCCCCTGCTCGTGTTCGTGTTCGGATTCCCGATGGTCGAGGCGGCTGGAACCAGCGTTCTCGTCATGATGATTTCGGCGGTCTTCGGGCTTGTTGGCCGCATTGGAACGCCAGTGGAGATCGATTGGCCGATTGTATTGGTGTTCGCCGCCGGGTCGGCAGTTGGCGGCCTGCTGGGTGAACCGATCAGCAGAAGGGCACGACCATCGACCCTGACGATCACCTTCGGCGTGTTACTTCTTGTCATCGCCGTCTTAACAGCCCTGCAAAACATCTAAGGTTCGGCAAATTTCGCCGAGCGCGACAGGCACCTATTATTCCCCTCACCTACTTCCGCCCTGCGGTACTGTAAGCGCTATGCCTTTGGAATACATGGAAGAAGCCCAGAAAGCCGCAGCACGAATTGCTGACGTGACGGGCGTAGACACACACGATATTGCTCTCACACTCGGCTCGGGTTGGGGCGGAGCAGCGGACCTCATCGGTGAGGTGGTTGCTGAGGTCCCCGCTGAGGAGATCCCGGGATTTTCAAAAGTCGCCGTGGCAGGCCACGGCGGCAAACTGACATCGATTCGGCTCAACTCCGGTCACCACGCTCTCGTCCTCGGAGCACGCACGCATTACTACGAGGGCAAGGGCGTGCGCGCTGTGGCCCACGGAGTGCGCACCGCGGCCGCGACGGGCGCGAAGATCTGCATCCTAACGAATGGGTGTGGATCCACTCATGCGGAGGTCGGCCCCGGGTCAGCCGTGCTCATTTCAGATCACATTAACCTCACGGCTACTTCCCCGCTGGAGGGCGCAAACTTCGTTGACCTCACGGACCTGTACTCACGGCGCCTGCGTGACATCGCGCATTCGGTGGATCCCAATCTGGGAGAGGGCGTGTATGTCCAATTCCCCGGCCCCCACTACGAGACTCCCGCAGAAGTCGAGATGGCTACTCGTCTTGGTGGCGACCTCGTCGGAATGTCTACAGCGCTCGAAGCTATCGCCGCGCGCGAGATGGGCTTGGAACTACTCGGTATCTCGCTAGTCACGAACCTGGCCGCAGGAGTAGCAGACGAGTCCCTTAACCACACTGAAGTCCTCGAAGCTGGCAAGGCGGCCGGTCCCCGGATTTCTGAACTTCTTGCCAATATCATCGACAAGATTACGAAGGAACTGTAAATGGTTGATATGCACGCACTAAGTGACCGCGTCCGCGAGTGGATTGCGGCCGACCCGTCTGAAGACGATCGCGCCGAGCTCGAGGCGCTTCTTGACAAGGCCGCGACCGACGATGACGCGCGGGCCGATCTTGCCGATCGTTTTTCGGGCACGCTCGAGTTTGGCACTGCTGGCCTGCGCGGTGTGATGGAAGCCGGGCCGAATCGTATGAACGCGGCAGTTGTACGCCGAGCAGCAGCCGGCCTTGTCGCCTGGCTGAAAGAGAAGGTCGCAGCCGATCCGGTCGTCGTCATTGGATACGATGCCCGCTATCACTCGAATGAGTTCGCGCAGGACACGGCGGCAATCGTGACGGCGGCAGGCGGCACGGCTCTGCTGATGCCAAGCGAGCTTCCCACACCACTTCTGGCTTACGCGGTACGCAAACTGAAAGCCGATGCTGGCGTCATGGTCACGGCATCGCATAATCCGCCAAAGGACAACGGATACAAGGTTTATCTTGGCGGCCGCTCCGTGCAGGAAGACGGCAATGGTGTGCAAATTATTTCGCCTGTCGACGCCGAGATTGCGGCCAAGATTGAAGGA